>JAYTWN010000020.1:0-4976 GCA_043743435.1 Acidimicrobiia bacterium | reverse complement strand
TTTCCGTGTCACTGCTTTTCGTGTCGCTGTTCACCACGATCTCCAACCCCATGTTCTCCGTAGTGGTGGCGATCCCCTGCACAGCTGCCGTGATTGTTTTTCTTTTCTCCCGACGGTGTTCTGGCGCCCCAGCGGGCGTGGCCCTAGGCAGTCTGCTCTTCGGCACGGCATTGGGGTACCTGTTGCAACCTCGTTTGGGCATGGTTGGTACATCGGTGGAGGGCTACTTCCACTTCGATCGCATTGGCCGAACTGCGGGCATGGTGGCAGCGATGGCCAAAACGCTGCTGCACAACCCGTTTGGGGCCTTTGAACTGATGACTCTTTTGACCCTTGTGGGGATGGCGTTCTGGAGAACCACCCGAATGGTCCTGCAAAGAACGTCGGCAGCGAGGGACTTTGCAGCGAGGGACTTTGCAGCGAATGGCTCCGGAACCAAAGATTCGGCGACGGGGCGTCATTTTGTGTCCTTCTTTGTGGCCAGCTGGATCATCCTGGCCCCCGTCGCGCTCATCATTACCGGACCGGGCGTGACCAGGTATTTCGGTAGCTTCGCCGTGTTCCCGTTTCTCATGCTCGTCGCCAACTATTCGGCCCTTGCCGAAAAATTTACTCGAGCCAAACTTCGCCGAGCAATTGCGTTGCCTGTGGGACTCATCGCCGTGGTGGGGTTTGGGTCGTTTTCGTCGGCCCAGGCTACGGCGAACCTTGCTGCGCCAGAAGAAATTGCCTGTGTTTCGGCCACCGTGCCACCAGGATCTTCGGGAATCGCTGAATTCTGGACGGCTCGGCCGATCGATATTTTCAATACCGCCGGAGCTAGGGTCCTTCAAGTCAGCCCGGAATTGGGTGTTTCAGGATGGATCTCCAATCCTGCAGAATTCAAAGGCCGAGACTTCACCTTTGTGCTCACCTCGTGGAACGAAAACTACAAACGCATTCGACCGATTACGGCTGAAACCGTCGCCCCGCTGGGTGTGCCGAGCCGGGTCACGCACTGTGGGGAACTTGACGTCTACGAGTACAGGGCAGGAACCCCCGGCCACAAACTGCTCAACGCTGGTCTTCGATACCCGGCCTCGTAAGAAAGCCGACTCGCAACGTTGAGCCACCCAGCCGACCCCAAGTTCACTGTTGTGGGTTTGTGCACGTCGACGAGGAAATTCACGCCTACCCTTCGGGGCTGTAAAACTGTGACACCCGATTTTTGGCTGCCAGCTGAGCAATAGTGCTTTCCGCTCACGTGCATCCAGCCACCAGGAGCTTTGATGACCACGGCAGCGCCTCTTAATCCAACCGAACCTGCCACACCCGTCGGCAACGACATGGGGGCAGGCAACCCAGCAGTGTCGACGACGGTCACTATGGCTGATCCTTCGGTGTTTCGGGCTGTGGATATGGCGGCGTTGGTGGGCGGATTTCGCGATGCGCTCCGAGCGAACCAGTCGGCAGTCAACCGGCTCAACGTGTACCCGGTTCCTGATGGTGACACCGGAACCAACATGGCGCTCACCCTGGAATCCGTCGTGGCCGAAATTGATTCTGCCTGTAGAAAGGCAGGATTCGCGTCCCCAGCGCAAGCGACCATGGACGTGGTTTGCGCCGCCATCTCCCACGGCTCGCTCATGGGGGCTCGTGGCAACTCCGGGGTCATCATGTCGCAAATTCTGCGCGGGTTGGCCGGAGGCTGCCGGGCACTGAGCGAGATCGGCCCCGTTGACTTTGCCAGCGCGCTTAGTGCTGCTTCGACGGCCGCGTACGGTGCGGTTATGAAGCCCATCGAGGGAACCATTCTCACCGTGGTTCGCGGCGCGGCCGAAGGTGCTTCTGATGCGGCAGGTCGGGGTGGATCGCTGCTCGAAGTGGTAGTGGCGGCCCGTGAGAAGGCGCAAGTTGCTTTGGACTCAACACCGGATTTGCTACCGGTTTTGAAGCAAGCCGGCGTGGTCGATGCTGGTGGCGCGGGCCTATGTTTGTTACTCGATGCGGCATTGGCGCTCCTGGACGGTCGGCCTGTGCCCATTGTTGAAGCCCCGGGGATTCCCATGCCCCACGAGATTGCCGCAGGCTCTGGCAGTCGTCCGCTTGAACATGGCGGAGTTCCTGGTATTGCCGATCTTCGCTACGAAGTCATGTACTTCCTCGAAGCACCCGACGAATCCATCGCCGGATTCAAAGATGTATGGGCCTCCTTTGGTGACTCTATCGTGGTTGTCGGCGGCGATGGCATTTGGAACTGCCACATCCATACCGATGACATCGGAGCTGCCATTGAAGCTGCCACCGATATTGGTCGTCCGCGAAAAATTCGAGTGACGGATTTGCTTGAAGAAGTCGAAGAAGAACGTTGGGTGCGTGAAGCCACCGCAGCAGGCATGGCCGACGAAGAACCCCCACATGTGAACGCGTCGTGCAGTACTGCTGTGGTGGCCGTGGCTTCTGGTGACGGTTTGCGCCGACTCTTTCTTTCCCTAGGTGTACAGAGGATCGTGACCGGCGGACAATCAATGAATCCATCAACCGCGCAGTTGCTTGAAGCTGTTGATGCGTGCCCGGCCGATTCTGTAGTGATTCTGCCGAACAACAAGAACATCATCGCAGTGGCCGAACAAGTTGCGCCGCTGACCTCCAAATCCGTACGCGTCGTCGGCACCCGGGGAGCAACGGAAGGCCTGGCTGCGGCCATGCAATATGACCCGGAAGGTGACGTGGACGTGAATGCAACGGCCATGCGTTCCGCGGCATCTGCGGTGATCTCTGGCGAAATTACTACCGCGGTTCGTGACACCACATCCGATGCAGGCGCTATTCACTCCGGTGATTTTCTTGGCATCACCCGGGACGGTGGCATCGTGGTGGTTGCACCTGCGTTGATTGATACCGCAACGGGTTTGCTCGATTTGTTGGTCTCGGCGGATCATGAGATCGTGACCATCATCGAAGGCGAAGGATCGTCGGTGGCGACTACCCGATTGATCACCGAATGGATTGCCGACAACCGCCCAGATGCCTCAGCTGAAGTGCATCATGGTGGACAACCTTTGTACCCTTACCTTTTTGGGATTGAGTAGGTCTTCACGTGGCTATGCAAACGCAACCAGCAACCGTTATCGAACGCGATACCCAGACCACTAATGAGTCTGATCCCACCAAGTGTTCGCACATTGTCAAAACTGAAGACGGCGAAACGGCCACCGCCGTAGTGCTACGTGCACGTATTGAAGGTCTTCCTCTGACTGCATTGTGTGGACACGTTTTCGTGCCGTCGAAAGACCCGAAAAACATGCCAGTTTGTCCAACGTGCAAAGAAATCTATGACCTCATGCGCATGATGAACGAAAACCTCCACGAAACCCCAAACTCGTAGTGGTCGACGTGTCCCTTTCTGCGGGCACACCTGTGGGCTCGGCGTTGGTGAAACGGTGGGCTAAGCGTTGGGGAATCGGTCAGTCAATGCAGAAGCCGACAAGTTTCGTACCAACGGTGAAGTAAGCCGCAACGAACAGTCCGACAGAAACTCCGCACAAGACCATGAGCACAACCGGTCGGCGTTTGCGGTCGGGAATGACCAGTCCAGCAGCAGCCAGCACCATGGCGACGGCCCACAAAGAAGATAAACCGCGACGTTCGACCTGTTGGCCGCCAAAACCCTCGGCGCATTTGAGGCTCGGTGTGAAGGAAATCGGCGGCTTCAAAAATGCGTAAATGGCTACCCCAACGCTAAGTGCACAGAGCATTGTGCCGAGGTAGGCGATCTGATTGGCTGAAGCGTTGCGTTGCCGATCACGTCCGCGTCGTAAGGAGTTGGAACGGCGGTCATCACTGTTGCGACGATCATCACGTGGTTTTCGTCGGTCACCCGTGTTGGGTCTCACCGCATGATCGCCCTGGACAAGGTCCTGCGTAAGGTCCTGCGTAGGGTCCTGTGTAAGGTCCTGCGTTTGGTCCTGCCGGAGATGGTTTTCCTGCCGGAGATGGTTTTCCTTCTGCACCTGCCGTTCGTCTGAAGCTGGTGCTGGTGCTGGAGCAGACGGACCGTCCAATGAGCCGGATACAGCCTCATCGGCTGAAAGGTCGGTTTTGAACGATCGATTCATTGCCTTGGGCATCGGCATGTCCCATGCAAATCTTGAACCTCGACCCATCATTTCTGACGGGTCTCACTTCCACTCCGCAACGAAACCGGCCAGAGGGTCCTTTCTGACCGGTAACCCAGATCAGCGACGCAGGAAAATCTGTGTTGGAACGGCAAATCTTCGTGGAAGATGCGCCACTCGCGAACGGAGGAGCAAGCGTTTGAACAGGGCAAATGTTGAGACGCTCACCCTGTGTAACGGAACAATCCCTGGCGGTGGCCACCGGGCGTCATAGATTCATTACAAGACGAACTGCCTTTCATCACATCACTCAGCCAAATTCTTGGTGCGCTTCATCACCCAGTCATTGCTTAGAGCTCCCGTGGGCTTGTTGGTCTTGGCTGGTTGCGTGTAGCTCGATTTCGAACCAGCGTTGTTGATGTTGGCCACCCCGTCGATACGTCGAACGGCAACCACCCTTCCCCCGGGGTGAACCAGAGGAGAACCATGAACCCCTTCCGTGCAGTGCATACCCACCCGCAGGCCGAACCGCAGATTCACCCGCAAATCCACCCAATGCGTTCCGGCGTGACGATACCTTCCTCACAGTCATCGCCTTCCTCACCTGTTGGTGCCGAAGCTGTGCCCACTCTCAACGGTTCCAGGCTTTCCCCTCGGCGCCGGGTCGTAGCGAGCGCGATGTTGGCCTTGCTTGGGTCAGCGACAGCCATGGTGGGTGCACCTGCGGCGAATGCGGCGGCTGCGAAACCAAAAGCGAAGGGTGTAACCGTTGTTGAAGCAAATGTTTGCCCGAAAGGTGTAAAAACCAAGGTAGCGGTACAAAAGGGTAGCAAGGTAGGCGACGTCATCAAGATCTGGGAAGCCGCAGACGAGTCGGTG
>JAYTWN010000019.1:0-2089 GCA_043743435.1 Acidimicrobiia bacterium | reverse complement strand
CGGTTCCTTGCTGTCTAAGCACTGTGTTCCGGCCGAATCCGTCAAGGGGTTGAGGGCGGCGTTGTCAGCGAACAACTGCGGGACAATGGAATCACGTATGCGAACGCGATCAACTTTGTTCGATGAGGAGAGGGGGAGTTTTGCTAGGAACGCAATCCTCGACGGCACCATTGCGGTTGGAAGCCTGGCCGCCAAATAGGCTCGGAGCTCCATACTGTCGAGCTCATCCGGCACACTGTTTGTGCGGAGACCCGTTGGGTGGCACCCAGGGGTACTTCCCTGTTTGATCATCGATATTGTGGTGGTCGGCCTGAGAACCACCAGTGCCACCAGCTCGTTCGACTCATCGCGGGCGTGAGCAACCACAACGCTTTGCTGCACCTGAGGGTGCGTCATGAGCACCGCTTCGATTTCGCCCAACTCCACCCGGTGGCCTCGGATCTTGACCTGATCATCGGCACGTCCGTGAAAGGCCAACGTGCCATCAGCGTTGCGAGCCACTAGATCACCGGTTCGATAACTAGGAAGTGCGCGTATCGATTGATATTCGGGTACTGGTGAATCAAGCAAAGTGGAGGGCAGCCCTGATCCATCTGAGGTTGCAGAATTGCTCACCGGATACGTACGAGAGAAAAAGCGCTCAGCTGTGAGATCCGGCTGATGTACGTAACCACGAGCCACGAACGGCCCTCCCAACACCAGCTCGCCAACGACGCCGATCTCGGCAATGTCGTTTCCTTCGCCATCAACAACAGCCGAAGAAAGTGCGTACAACGGGGTGCCAATACCCGCGATCTCACTGGGCAGCTCTGCGGTTACCTCGGCGGTATAGGCCCACACTGTGGCTTCAGTCGGGCCGTAGGCATTGGTGATCCGCTCAATACCTGCATCGAGAAGCCTCCGGGCAAGCGGACGGGTTAAGGCCTCGCCACCGATCACCAAATGTTTCACGTGCGCCAGGGCCGCACGGTCGCAAGGATCGCACAGCAACAGCGTCGCCCTAGTAGGTGTGCACTGAACATGATCGATGTTGTGCTTCCGAATCAAATTGCCCAAGCCAGCACCACCCGGCAGCGCATCGGCTTTTGCCGCGACGACGAGAGTTCCGCCCCGGTGCAGAGGCCAAAACAGTTCGGCTACCGAAGCGTCAAAGGTAAGCGGAGATAGCAAAAGGCTGGTGTGTTCCGCGGAGCCCATGACCCGGTCCCACGCCACCATGAGCGCTTGGAGGTTCGCGTGGGTAATTTCGACACCCTTCGGACGACCCGTCGACCCCGAGGTAAAGATCACGTACGCCGTATCGGTCATGGGATCTATCGCTGAGGAGCTACACGAAACGATTTGTGCCGAAGGCGGACGTTCCTTTTGATGCAAACCGGAACGGGGGAGCGTATTCGTGAGATCAGTTACCTCGAGGTACCGAAGCCCTAACTCTGAAAAAACCGATGTTGATTCCGAGTTGCCCACAACAACGCGAACTTCAGCGTCCTCGACCATTGACTGCAACCGAGTGGTGGGTTGGCGAGCATCAAGGGGAACATATGCGGCACCAAGCGAGTGAAGCCCCAAGATTACCGCCACCGTCGCCACAGTGGGCTCAAGTGCTATGCCAACCCGGTCGCCCCGGGTGATTCCGCGACGTTGCAGCTCAAAAGTAAGATGGTCGACGAAATGCTGAAGCTGCGCATAGGTCAACGAACTGTTGGCATCGACAAGGGCCAAGAGGTCGGGCCGCAAAGCCGAATGGTGAGCAACGGTGGTGGCTACTGTGCCCGTCGAGAAGCCCCCGTCATCGACAGGGCGCCGTTGGTAGGTTTCGGAAATGCTCAGCGCCACCATTGTCCTATCGGCCTGTTGACGCTCAACGTTGAGTGAAATCGGGAAGTTATTCACCATAAACAGACGGGAATGATGGGCGTGCGTGGCGTCGCTTTTCTCACCAGAAGGGAGCTTTTAACCCGAAAGAGCAGTTCCGAAGCACCCGAGATAATCTTGGGAAGTCGCATCATTCAAAACCGCCAAGTGCTTTTCCAGAGCAAAGCTGCAGAAGGGAGTGACCCCTCTTGGCGGCGGTTTTGGAAACGAAGAG
>JAYTWN010000018.1:0-22783 GCA_043743435.1 Acidimicrobiia bacterium | reverse complement strand
TGGGTAGTGGTGGTGCTGCTTCTCCGGTGAGGGCGTACGCGCAACGGTAGACATCGGGTAGCGAGCTTGGAGCTAGTCGGCCGAGTTGTACGCCAACATGTATTGGGTTGGCGGATTCGAGACCGAGCACGATGGCCAAAGCTTCCGAAGCGCTACTGCCGATCGGTCCCAACGAAGCGCCGGTCAATCTCGTCAGCCGAGCGACGTAATCTTCGGGCAGCGTCACGCTAAAGAGTCTTCCGAGCGCAGCGGCGTGCTCCTCGCTCAGTGCAGTCATTCGAACGACACGCTCAACAATGGAGGCGATTGATCCACCCGGTTCGGCCGTCTTGTTCGCAACCTTTGGAGTGCGCGGTGCCCGCGTTTTCTTGACCTCGCCCTGATCGGAATTCGGAGCTTCCATGTCTGGTGTCGAGGTTGAAGAATCCTCAGATGGCACGGATAAGCCTTGTGCCTCATCGCTTAGGGTCGTCGTTGAGACTACCGGTGTTGACTCGCTGACAGTCTGATCGCTCGTGGTCTGTGAGCTTGTGCTGTCGGGGGTTGCAACAGCACTTTGTGTAGCGGGCGACTCCTCTGACGCAGGCGCCTCCCCGGCTGTGGTGCTTGTTCCCGATTCGATACTCGGCGTGGCATCGTCAATCGGTCGATCGAGTACGTCGGTTGCCTCAGCGGTTTGATTCATCACCCCGCTATCTTTGCTCACGTCGAATGCATGTTCGGTCAAAATTGTGCGAATGGAGAAGGAAATCATGAAAAAGTTGCGGGATTCTCCGCGGGGCTTGATACTGGAAGGGCCTGTTTCAACATGTCTGGCAACGAAAGAAGATTTTCATGATCGATTCCCCCAAACTGGTTGACACCCCGAGGCGCCTCGTTGCCGCAGTTCGGCTTACGATTCCCAAGGACCAGATACAACACGAGATGGGCCCTGCGATTTCGGAGGCTATGGCTGTGGTCGCTGAGCAAGTTCTAGTTGCTATGGGGCCGTGGTTTTGCGCCCATGATCGGATGGACCCTCATGAATGGGATTTTGACGTTTGTGTCGAGGTAGCTACATCGGTGAAGCCCCAAGGCAGAGTCAAGCCGGGGGTTTTGGAATCCGTTCGCGCCGTGCAAACCAACTACCGCGGACCATATGAAGGTCTTGGCAATGGATGGGGGGCGTTTGAATCGTGGATTGCCGCCAACGGTCTCGTTGGAACGCCGAATCTGTTTGAGCGCTATTGCATAGGCCCAGAAACGGGCGGTGACCCTTCGACGTTTGTGACTGAGTTGAACCGTCCGCTCATGAAGGTGCTCCCAACGGATTTTGAACGTGCGCTTACCAAAGATGGGTTCGGCTCGAATGTTGTGGAGTTTGCTCCCGGAACTATCAACCCCGAGCACTCCCACGCTTGGGATGCACGACTACTCGTTACTCACGGCGACATTGCCATCATGGTCGATGGATCTGAACTTTCCTACACCGTCGGTGATGTCTTCGCGTTGCCCGCCAACTATCTGCACAGCGAAGTTGTCGGCGCCGATGGCGTTACGTTTATCGCGGGCCGACGGTATCTGGCGGGTTCCGATACGGAGTAAGCGGAACCATTCCCGAATCGTTGCTGCGGCTAGCGAATTGGCAGGGAGCTCAAGTCGATGTTGTAAAGATCGGCGACGTTGGCGCTGAGGATCGCTTGGCGCTGGGCAGTAGACAGACCCGCAGAATGCTCGGCAATCATGTCTTGTGACCAAGGCCAGGTGGAATCGCTGTGGGGGAAATCGTTGGCCCACATCAGGCGTTTCCAGTTCATGGAATCGGCGAACTTGAACGCCGTCCAATCGTCTTGGAAAGTGGTGTAAATGTTTTCCGCGTAGTACTCACTGGGTAGTTTGGAGAGCTCAGCGCCCGGTGTTAGCCAGTAACGGTGGCGGTTGAAGGCGTGATCCATGCGGTACATAAAGTGGGGCACCCACCCAGCA
Source organism: Acidimicrobiia bacterium (assembly GCA_043743435.1). Classification (GTDB taxonomy): domain Bacteria; phylum Actinomycetota; class Acidimicrobiia; order Acidimicrobiales; family JANYDT01; genus JANMZO01. The sequence continues at coordinate 20,818 of JAYTWN010000018.1, read as the reverse complement.
TCTGCCTCGGCACAAACCACCTTCAAACCGGGATGGCGTTCGAAGATCCCACCAAAGATGAGCATGCTCATGATGTCTTGGCAGCCGCGGACGATGGAGAGAAAAGTGTTGATCCGCGCACCACGATGACGAGCAGCGCCCATGGTGAGAATGTGAAACGACAGCGGTAAGCCGTGCTCTACAGCGGCTTCCCAAAATGGGTCCCAATCGGGATGGTCGTAATCGTGTTCGTAGCTGGGGGTTCCTGGCATCATTACGCCACGTAGACCAAGAGCTTTGATCTCCCCAAGGTCAGCTATGCCTTCGGACGGAGTTCGCAGTGTGGTTTGTCCGCATCCAAGAAGCCGGTTCGCGTAGGGTTCGCAATAGGCGCTGATCCACCGGTTATAAGCCTGAAAGCATGCGCGCTTATAATCACCGTCGGGGTGGTTGCAGAGCACCATGCCAATGGTCGGGTAGATGATTTCCGCGGAGACGCCGTCGATGTCTTGATCGGCAGTTCGGGCGCTGGAGTCCCAACCGCTGCGATGAAGATCGGCGAAGCGTGAGTAGATGCTGATCTCCGAAGCCTGCTTTCCTGCCGCAGCAACCGTTCCAAGCGAGATGGGCTTGGTGCCTTCTACGGCGAACAGATCACCCTTCTCACCGCCATCAATGATCCGTGGTGCGCGATCAGCCCAGGCGCTGTCGATGTAGGCCGTATAGGTGTCGGGTGCCTCGGTGATGTGCGAATCCGCCGAAATGATCGGAAATCCGTATTTCGGAGCGCTGTCGGAAGTGGCGGGCGGGGTCATCGTTGCGGTCATCTCGGATTAGCTCGTTTCGTTTGGCAGAAGTCCAACTGTGCTCGCAACTCGGTGATGTTTTGCGGATTTCGAAGGTGTTACCGGAGTCGGCTGGGTGCAATGTTTCGTTTGGCAAAAACCACCCAACTAGGCCACCCAACCGGGGGGAGGGTCGGGTTGGGTGGTGGGGTTGGGTGGTTTCTGCTCGTGGTTCAGTGCTTTATCGGGGATCGGTTTGTGCGCCTCGGACGAGTCGGCCGGGAAGTTGACCGGTGAATTCTCCGTTCGCATAGGTTTCTACACCGGCGACAAAGGTATGGCGGTATCCCTGAGCGCGCTGTAGCAACCGTCGCCCGTTGGCTGGTAGGTCGTAATGGATTTCTGGTGCGAAGGATTGCAGCGAAGCGTGATCGATCACGTTGATGTCGGCACGCATTCCAGGCGCGAGCAGGCCTCGATCCAGTAATCCAACTGTGGCCGCGGTCTTGCGGGTTTGGCTTGCCACCAGCATTTCGATAGGCAACACGCCGCGGGCACGATCACGTCCCCAGTGAGCGAGGAGCGTGGTGGGGAACGAGGCGTCGCAAATGGTGCCCACATGTGCGCCACCATCAGACAACCCGGCCACACAAAACGGATTGGCGATCATCTCAGCAGCGTGATCGAGATTCCCGTTGGCGTAGTTGATGATTGGTGCGTACAGCAGTGCAGTACCACCTTCAGCGATCAATTCGTCATAGGCCAGCGACATCGGCTCCACACCAGCAACGCCAGCCCGCGCGGCAAAACTCAAAGAAGGATCAGGCTCATAGTTAGGGATAGCACCGAGGGAAAAGATGTTGTCGAAACCCACGTTCTTGCGGAGCTGATCGTCGCCAAGATCATTCAGCACGGCCAGCTTCACTTCAGAAGCACTAAGTGCACGTGCAATTGCGGCAAAGTCGGAACCATGCACGCCAGCAATCGATCGATAGGTTGCGCTGCGCATCAGTGGATTCACCGTGGCCTGTAGGCCCATCAACAACCCAACCGGACGCGCCGCCACCTGAGCTCGCATGGTGTGGCCTTCACCGTTGACCTGTTCGATAAAGGCAATGACGGATTTCCACTGTTCGGGGTCACGATGGACTTGCAACAGCGAAAGTGAAAGCGGACGGCCTGAAGCCATGAGCATCTTGCGATACAAAGCCAGTTCGTCCTCCAGCGGGTCAAGATCACTGACCATTTGCAAAACTCCGGCACCCGCTCGTCGCAACCCGGCGGCGATACCCACCAACTCGTCGTGCCCGGCCCGCAGTGAAGGTGTGTAGGCGCCTTTGAGTGTGCGGTGATTCTTGGTACGCGAAGAGGTGAATCCCAGAGCCCCGGCGAGGATTGCTTGTTCGGTCAACAAAGACATTTCGGCAATATCGTCGGCAGTGGCAAGATCACCGTTGGCGCCGCGCTCGCCCATCACGAATAGTCGCAAAGCGCCGTGGGGGAACTGGGCGGCGATGTCAACGTCACGATGCTTTTCGCCAAGCACGTTGAGGTATTCTTCCATCGATTCCCAACGCCAATCGAGCCCCTCATGCAGTGCCGTGCCGGGGATGTCTTCGACACCTTCCATCAGCTCGATAAGCCGATCGCGATCGTGGGGTTTGACTGGAGCGAATCCCACGCCGCAATTGCTCATGACCACCGTCGTAACGCCATGCCACGAGGAGGGCAGCATTTGGGTGTCCCAGGTGGCTTGCCCGTCGTAGTGGGTGTGGATGTCCACGAATCCCGGTGTGACGAGTGTGCCCTCGGCCTTGATGGTACGAAGAGCGGATCCATCGATTCCGCCCGGTGACTCCATGTGGGTGATCAACCCGTTGGTGACTGCAACATCACCAAGCGTGGGCGGCCCGCCGGTTCCATCGACAATCGTTGCGCCCTTGATCAGCAAATCATGTGTTGCCATGTGGGGGACTCTATGCCCCGACCGATGCTCGCGTGCAATCGAAATCGCCCTCTCGATCCAATGTGCCCCGTGGCCAACTAGGTTGTAGGCATTCTTAAGCCCGAAGACATACGAAAACGCCTGGTTAGTGCAGGTGAGCAAGCTCGCAAGAACGCCGATCGGGTGTTGGAGGGGAGCGTGCTTGGACAGTTTCTTCCGCCGCGTCCACCGGCCCCTCGTGAGCTGACGGAAATTCAAGCGGAGCTTGATGCTCTCGTTGGTCTTGATTCGGTCAAGGATCAGGTGAAGACGCTCATTGCCTTCCTTCAGGTGCAGTCGCGTCGGCGCGAACATGGCCTGGCCGATGTGCCGATTTCTCAGCACCTGGTGTTCCTGGGCAATCCGGGAACGGGGAAAACCACGGTGGCGCGTTTGCTGGCCGAGACGTTTCGCTCTATCGGCCTGTTGAAAAAAGGTCATCTCGTTGAGGTTGACCGTGCCGGATTGGTAGGCAAGTACGTAGGCCATACCGCAGCGAAAACCGATCAAGCTATTAAGCGCGCATTGGATGGCGTGTTGTTTATCGACGAGGCGTATTCGCTTTCACCGGCAAATCTGGTTGGCCACGATTTTGGTTCCGAAGCGATTGAGACGTTGCTGAAGCGTATGGAGGATCATCGCGGACGTTTGGTAGTTATTGCTGCGGGTTATCCAAAATTGATGAACACGTTTTTGAATTCCAATCCTGGTTTGCGTTCGCGGTTTTCTCGCGAGATCGAGTTCAAGGATTACGGTACCCGCGAGTTGGTAGCCATCACCGAAAAAATCGCTGCCGACGGTGACTATCGCTTAGGTGCGGGAACCACGGAAGCTCTCACCACGATTTTTAGCTCGGCCATTCGCAATGAACGCTTTGGGAACGCACGGTTGTCTCGCAACCTGTTTGAGCAAGCCATCAACTCTCAAGCGCTGCGCCTAACCAACGCAGGTGCGGCCGGTGGGCTCGATGCCTCCTCAGTTGCCACCCTTGAACCCGATGATTTCGTCGAAGCTTCAAAACGCATGAGCGCAAACTCCGGCACCAACCCTGCTGCCAGCACCACTTCTTCCGGGCGTCATCACTAAAGCATTGAAGTGGAGTTACTTCGCAGTGTTTTCAATCCGCTCCTCAGCGCCGCTGCTAAATCCGCACCGAAATCACTGCATAGTCTCCTCCCCGAACACGACTCATCGCGGTGGCCGAGGCGCTGTTTCAGCAATGAACTACCAGCACATCTTTGACTTGGAGTGTGTCTAGTAAGTGGTTGATGTCGCCGACGTCGCTGGTATACACCTGTTTGGCTCGTTTGCTAAGTGCGGTTAGTGCGACGGATGCATTAATGACGTCACTCGTTCGAGAAGTTCCACAGAGTTCGCCTGCTTCCTTAGCCATTGGGTCGAAAGGGCTTACTTCGATTCCCTGAAGTGCGGTTGCCAAGCGAGCTTGACGAGCCAAACCTCGCCAAACCTGGGCGACGACCGTAGATGGGGCGAAGACGGTTGTTCCCCGGATGGCCGCTGCCTTCACAACGCGCCACATGGTTGGATCATTCCTATCGAGCGCGACCAGAGCGCCTGCATCGAACACGATCAAGCGGCACGACGCTTCGTGGCTGGTCTCTTAGCCGTCGTTCTTGCGTCGAGTTGTTTGAAGCCCAACGCAACGTCTTCTTCGCGGATTACGCCAAATTCACGCTCGTAGTCTTCAACGGCCCGCATAAGCGCGTCTTGTCTTACTCTCCGTTGAGCGGCCTCGGCGAGCCAGGCCGACAGGGCTTCGTTGGAACTTTCGGCACTGGAAGTCACTGCCTCCGCAAGGTCTTCATCGAAAGAAATGCTAAATCGTCTTACGGTCATAACCTGATGTTACTGGCAGTATTACTTTCAGGCAAGCAGCTTTCTTGAACGTTGCGACACCTACTCCACCTGGCCGGTAAGTCCCATTAGATCGAATCTTGCAAACGGAACGACGAGGATTTAGCCCGGGGAAAAGCTGGCCGATAATTCTGCAGCGAATTTCTGAATCAGGTCACTAGTGCGTGTGCGCGTAAATCATTGCGTAGTGATTTTGGTGTGAATTCCGCAGTGGTGCTGGGAAGCGGGAGGAAAACACTACGAAAGGATTTATGCTTCACTGCACTAGTCGAGGAGGTCGAACGCTGCTCCGGTGATCGTGGGGACATCGATGCCAAAGTATGCGTACAGATCATCGAGATCGCCGGAGCGGCCGAAGTCTTGAACGCCGAGATTGGCGATTGGGGTGTTGTTGATGATGCCGAGGAAGGCAAGTGTGTGGGGATGGCCGTCGAGCACGGTGACGATTGGAGCGGCGCGGTTTGCGGGGAATAGTCGGTTCAGAACGGTTGGATCTCCAACGCCTAAACCGCTTCGGGCTTGAATAGCGCGAAAGATCAGGTCTGCCGAGGTGAGGCAGATTACATCGGTTGCGATACTGAGGGATTCTAACCTGGTGGCGGCTTCGAGCACTTCGGGCAACATTGCGCCAACGCCAACCAACGTGATCCTGGGCTTCGCCGTTGACCGTCGAATGGCATATCCGCCTGACAGCACTTCAGCGCGGCGTCGATCGCGGTCCACAAGCTCCATCGAGTCTTGCTCCAACATTCGCGTACTCAAGCGAAAGTATGCCGACGTACCGTCGGGTTTGCCCAGCGAATCGATGGCATGGAGCAAGCACCATTCGAGATCCTGGGTATACGCCGGTTCCCAACCAACGCATTGCGGTTGTTCAATGCCGATCGACGGCGTAATGATTGATTGATGCGCTCCGCCCTCGGGAGCCAATGTGATGCCCGAAGGTGTTCCAACCAAAATCGATTGTCCGCCTGCGTACATGCCAAATGACCATGGTTCCAATGCGCGAGTAACAAATGGATCGTAGATCGTGCCGATTGGAAACAGCGGCTCACCGTCACGGGACCAGGTTGCTCCCAGTTCGCCTAGGAGCCCAACGAGGTTTCCTTCGGCGATGCCCAGTTCGATGTGCTGGCCCGCAGAGTTTTCGGTCCAGTGCAGGATGGTGTCGTTGTCATCCGCGAACCAATCGGTGCGGTCATCCATGTTCCACACACCCACCTTGTTGATCCATCCACCGAGGTTGGTCGAAGACGCCACATCAGGGCTAACGGTGACGACGCGCTTCGCTACTTCGGGCGCTTCATGGGCTAAATCGGTAAGCACACGCCCGAATGCTTGCTGTGTTGAATTTTGCCCTGTGTGTCGCCGATTGAGTGAGGCAGGAACAATGGGGCGGGCCGCTTGAACCGTAGGATGGCGTTGCAATCGAGTCGCTACCTCGGAACACCGGCGTGCTTCAACGCTGCTGGGTTCGAACAGGGCGAAGGGATTGTTGACATCAGCACCGAGTTGTTGGGCCAGGGTTGCGTACTGCTCGTTGGTGAGAAGCGCCGAGTGGTTTGAAGGGTGACCCTGGGTCGGGAACCTCCATGCCTTAATCGTGTAAGCGAATACGACGGTTGGTCGGTCTGTTGATGCCCTTGCGGTTCGATAAGCATCGCGCAGTTCGGCGAGATCATGGCCCCCCAGATCGCGTACCGCTCGGAGTACTTCGTCATCGGTGAGTTCGTCGATCACTCGTTGTACGCCGGAGTGGGTGATGCGGTCGGCCATGAGGCGTTCTCTGGCCTCGGTGGCGGGGGAGCGCAGGAGCCGCTGGTACTCCTCGTTGCTCATGTTGTCGATACGTGCACGTAGTTCTTCTCCACCGCGACGTGCAAACAGTTCTTGTAGCCAACGTCCGTACTTCACCACGATGGATTGCCAGCCTGCGGCGTTAAACATGGCGCCAATGCGCCCAGCGGCAATATCGGGAACTACCCGGTCGAGTGACTGCCGATTGAGATCAACTACCCATAACAACTCGCCAAGCTCATGAGTCATCGGGTCAACCAGAGCCTCCCAAATGGCTCCCTCGTCGAGTTCTGCGTCGCCCAGGAGCGCCACGTGTCGGCCGTTGGTTTCTCCGGCGTAATGTGTGTTCACATAGCGTTTTGAGATCGCACTCCAAATGGTGGCTGTTGCGCCGATACCAACTGAGCCGGTGGAGAAGTCGACGGGATCGGGATCTTTGGTTCGGCTCGGGTAACTCTGCAAACCGTTAAACGACCGCAATTCGGTGAGGTAGCTCGGATCGAGCCTGCCGAGAACGGCGTTGATGGCGTGGAGAATTGGCGAGGCGTGGGGTTTCACCGAAACCCGATCCTCTGCGCGCAGATGTTCGAAGTACAGCGCGGTCATGATGCTTACGATAGAAGCCGAAGAAGCTTGGTGTCCTCCAACCTTTAGCCCCGATCGATTGGGCCGAACCTTGTTGGCGTGATGGATCATGCTGGTCGCCAACCACAGGACACGGTCCTGAATTCGTTCCAGCACAATTGGATCATTGGTGTCGAGCTGATTTAGCTCGGTGGACATCGGTTTCATCAGGGTTTCTGGCGCGATCGAACCGCCGGCTGCATTCTGCAAAACGGTTGGAACGGTTGGAACGGCAGGAACAGCGAGATCAGTCATCGGCTCAACCTATTTCAGTTGGCAGTCTTTGAACAATGAATCTCTGCATCCGAGACAAATATTGCAATAATGTTGCGTCAAAATGGTCCGGTAGGCCAAAATCGTTGCGTGCAACCATCGGAAAGTAAACCAGACGAGATCGATGAAAAGATCGTTTCTCTGCTCAAACGCAACGCCAAAAGCACGCTGAGCGAGATTGGTCACTTTGTTGGCCTTTCGGCGCCCGCCGTCAAACGCCGGATCGATCGGCTCGAAGCATCGAAGGTCATCCTGGGTTACACCGTGGTGGTCGATCACGCCAAGCTTGGCCGTCCCATTGAAGCATTCGCCGAGTTGCGTTTTTCCGGCACGGCCCGTGTTGATGACATTGCAGGCATTGCCGACGGCATTGATGAGGTCGAAGCCGTGTTCACGATGGCCGGCGACCCTGATGCTTTGGCCTGGATTCGAGTTCGTGATGTAAACGATCTCAAACGCGTGATCGACCGCATCCGCAACAGCGGCCGAGTGATCGGCACCAAAACCCTCATGGTCCTCGGCCGCTCTACGGAACCCGCGAGCCCCAAAGACGGTCGCGGGTAACCAGTCGGTCTTGCTGCTGTCTCCGGTCTCAAGTCCGGTCAGAAACCCTGCTGCTGACCGGCTTTTGACCGAACTTCGCCTTGGTGCTCGAAGACTCCGACCCTCGTGGGTCAATCGCTGACAAATACTTCGGAGCATTGTCATCCGGGTGAGGGTTCTGCGGCAACTACGGGGTAGTGGGCTAGGAAACCGAGGAAGCGGCGTATCGAGCCTGTGGGCCTGACTTGATGCGCTTCGCCTGCGTGCTTATCGGTTTCTCCGATGCCGAAGATTTGGTTTCGATCACGCTGAGCTCGCTTCCGCAAGAAATTAGCTGCTGAAGGGGTTGTGGGTTTGGACGCCGGTTGATTTCACGTCTTTGGTGTTGCGGGTCACCAGGACGAGGTCGTGTTCGAGAGCCGTGGCGGCGAGGAGGCCGTCGATCACTGGGACTGGATCAGGGACGGTCACCATTGCCCATCGCTGCGTGATCTTTGACGTGACCGGCAGGATTCGATCTTCGTAATGATCATTGAGGCGTTCGAGCCACTGGTCTAACGCGGTGGCGCTGAGCGGATCGCGGCGTCGGACGAGTTCGACTCCGCGGAGCAGTTCGCCGACAACAAGGACCGACAGCCAAAGGTCATCTCTGGTTTGGGCTTCGACCCAACGTTTAACGCCCTGGTCGCCTCGTTCGCCCTTCCGCAATTCTGAGATGACATTGGTATCGAGCAGAAAGCCGTTCACAGCTCGATCTCGCGTGGCATTTCTAGGGGTCGGGCGAAGTCCTCGTCGGTGCCAACTTGAGGAATCTGCAGCAGAAAGGATGCAAACCCTTCGGGCCGCAGTGCCAACTTGAGGATCTGTCGATGTTCTTCCTCGGCTGACCGACCGTGTTCAGCAGCACGCATGCGAAGTCGTTGTACGAGGTCCTCATCAAGATTCCGAACGATAAGTTGGGACATGCTTACTCCTTCCAAACAACAGTGCTATCAACGATAGCATTTATCGGATCTTTGAATCGGGAGCCTTCATTCAGTTGGTGGTTTGACGATCGCTCAGCGGCGAACTCGTCAGGTGGTTGGGTTACCTGGGCCAGGCGTGAGCTGCCTGATCGCCTGACGTCAAACCCCAGGCGGAGCCTTCAGTGGCTGTGAAGTAGGCGTTGCCGTCGCCCCAGTTGTAGGTGATTACATCGGGTGGGAGGGAGGAGGCGATGTCCTCAACAGCGTTGCCGCAGACGATGCTCAACTCGTGAGAGGTGAGCACACCCCATTCGGCGAAGGCTTCGGCCACGGTGGGATCGGGGCGAGGGGAGGAAGTCGAGCCGGGTGATGCGGCTTCAAGGGCAGAAACATACACCTCGAAAGCGTTCCAGCCGGTGGCGGTGTGTTCGCCGGTTGGGCCTCGGAATAACACGGTGGGGAAGTCGTAACGTTCGTGGCCTTCAGAGACGCGCATGCCTCCTGCGAGCGGTTCGTCGCTTTTGTATGCGCGCACATAATCATTCGGTGTGCGGGCCTCGGTCCAGTCTGCCAAATATGCGCCAGCAACTGAAGGCGAAGCGAAATCGATTGACCATTGCGCGGGATCAAAGCCCGGGACATCTGCAAAGGTGGAAAGGAACTCGGATGGGGTTTCTGGTCCCCGTCCGAACAGAAAGATCGATTCGCGGATTCTACGCAGAGTGCGTCGCTCAACTTCGGGGCCTTGGAGGGCGGCGGCTTTGATGGCTAGTCCGGCGGGATCGGTGGAGCGCAGCATAAGGTGCATGGGCTTTGGATAGGGCTGGCCCGTGATTCGAGTGACTCTGCGCCAATACTTTTCCATAGGCTCGGCGGCGGATTTACGAGTCCAACCTTCAACGCCGGTTGACAAGTCACCAGCAAGGCCACCCATTACGGTCCGCCAATTGCATGCGTGACCGTACCGCCAGCGGAATAGCCGAAACGTTGGTTCGGCACCCCATGCTACGGAACAGAGCGGATCGGTGAACTCGACAACATCGACCATCGGGGCCTCGAGCCAATCATTCATGTTGGGCCTTTGTGAAGTGTGTAGCCGGGAGGGGTCGGGTCAAATGCGAATTGTCGCCCGCTAGGCCGGTTTTTCTCATAAGCAATGCGAAAAACAATGTTAGCGGGCGACATTTTTTCGAGTTTCAGCTGCGATATAAACGCCCCGAGCCGAATGGACTGGGGCGTTTTTCGTTCATGAGCGGCGGTCTCAAACAGCCGTGAGAACCGGAGTGAAACAAATCAGGAGACGTCGCGGCCGAGGAAGGCCATCAACGCGGTTTGTGCATCCGAACCCTCGGGTGCCTCAACCTTGGGGGCGAAGGCTCCGGGGCGGCGCATCATGGCATCCATCGGCAACATTCGTGCGTGGGCCTGGGCCACGACTTCGGCATCGAGGGTGACGGTGATTTCTGCGCCGCGGCTGATGTCCCAAGAGTGTGCCAACAAGTCGGTGAGCATGAACATGCCGAGCATTTGTCCGGCAGGCATGGCGCCCATGGGTCCTTCGACTACAGCGTCAAGGGCTCCTGGGGTGGCAGTTTTGGCATTCACTGCAGCAAGTACGGTGGCCCATTCCGCAACGGGATCGCCATCTTCGGCCAAGTTGGTAGCTTCGGCGCCGCGGGCCCAACGGTTCTGTGCACCAATCGCGTGCGCAGCAACATCGCGTACCGACCAGCCTTCGCAGGGTGAAGCGGCCGACCATTTGTCTGCAGGGACAGCATTAAGCACGCTGGTGAAGGTGTCAGCGACACGGGCGTATTGGGCGAGGAGTTCTTCGTGAGCCATGCCTGCACCGTAGAGCATCCTGTTGAGCCGAGCAACCAAATCCCCAACTATTTGGCGTGCTGTTTGGTGTGCCGTTCGGTGTGCCGTTTCCTTCGTTTCGCGTGCCACATTCAACACTGCAAAGGTGACGACGACAACAAAGGCCAGCGGGGTCACAACGCGTGCGGTCGTGAGGATCGTGGCAAGCGTGTCGTACAGCTGTGTTCCGGCGCCGTAAGCAAGCGTGTGCGCGGCCGACGAAAACCCTACGGCGGTGCAAACTTTGCCGGGGAGAAGGACCGCCGGGGCAAGAAGCCAGCCCCAATACCAAGGGAGGATGTAAAGGCCAAGCGCGATAAAAACAATCAGTGGTAACACGGTTCTCGTCACCAGTTCGGCAAGATCGTACGTGTAGTTACGAACTCGAACTTGCCTCACAGCTTGTTCTGATTTCATTCCCGTCAAGATTTGTCCCGGGTCCGGACTTCTCCAGATTTGTCCCGAGTCCGGACTTCGATCTGAGGGCCATGAGCGCCAAAGAACGAGGAGTCCCGTTGCCGCGAGAGCGATGGCTGGGATGGTGAGGGCTAGGACTCCCGGTTTGCTGTCGGCGCGATCGGTAAGTTCTCGAATCCAATGGAGATGCCACAGCGACGTAGTGGATCGGAAGGTTCGCAAACCGCGGAACGCTTCGAACGCCACCGGTCCTCCCATCGCCGTGAAGAGACCACCGCAAACAAGCACCCAAGGCACGCCGATCCGGGTGGCACGCTTCCAGCCGAGGCGCTGCACTATCCAGACGGCCAGGGCAGGAACAGCAAGAATCGCCGTGATCTTTATTGATGCAGCAAAAACCAACGAGCCAATGGCGCCGTGAATGCCGAGCGAACTCGTTGTAGCCTCCACAGCTGAACGACTAAGAAACCAAAGCGCGCTTAGTATTCCCAGGCCGACCAGGGCATCGTTGTGTCCCTCGTGAGCGACCACGATCAGGGTTACGGGATTGAGGGCGAACAACCACCAGTTCGCGGGGCTCATCCGTTTCAACAACAGCGCAGAACACCCGGCGGCTATGGCAGCCAGGGCTTGGAACCACACGCGTTCGATCAACTCCGATGTTCCTGCCACTCCCATGCCCACTGCCGACAGCACGGTAAAGGCGGGTCCGTAGACGGAGCGGGTATTGCGCCATCCTTTTGCCATGCGATTGATTACAGGATCGTCAGGAAATGCTGCGGGTCTCGTCGTATAGGGGGAAACAGAATGTTCACTTACTATTCTGCCGTACGCACCGTAGGCATACACATCATTGGATCGATGAGGGGCTTTGAGGAGGCCGACGAACAACAACAGCGCCATGGATGCCAAGGTGAACCAATTCCAGATGCGTTGGGTCGAAGGACTTCTCAAGATTTGTCCCGGGTCCGGACTTTTCGAGATTTGTCCCGAGTCCGGACTTCTCGAGATTTGTCCCGAGTCCGGACTTCTCACTTCGGGTTGGGCATGGTGCTGCGCTGCGGGTTTGGTTTCAGGGTCGGCCTCTGGGTTGGTTTCGGATTTGGCCTCGGAGTTGTGACGGGTAACGAGGGAGCGTGAAACTACGAGGCATCCAAACAGTGCCAACGAAAAGAAGAGCCATCCAAACCATGTGGTTCGGGTGCTTGCCAGCATGGTTGTCACTTGTGCGACAACCAAACTTCCGGCAAACGCCCAAGAAACGACACTCCATGGCGTCGGAACAATCCTCGCCGCGCTCGTTGTGGAACTTTGAGAGGGTGTGACCATGATGGCTATAGCCTGCCAGTCAGCAAGCCCAGCCGGCGCACATCACCGGGCGCGCAACGTCAAGTACTGGGCGCACATCACCGGGCGCGCAACGTCAAGTACGGGGCGCATCCTGATTGCTGGCGGGCCCCATCTCCGCTTCGCTTCGAAGCCCCAATGGAGCAGACGGTCATGACGTTGTGACGGTTTTCGCCTTCTGCCGTGGAAAATCGTCACAACGCTTGCTCAAGCACCCGATTTGGTGGCTGAAATCGTTTCGTCACCAAAAGAACGTTACGCAACGGTCGATGAAACGGGCCATGAACGGCGGTATCTGAGGGTTTGATCAACACACGGGGTTTGGTAACCGTAGGAATGTGGGAAATTAGAAGTCCGCTCATCTTGGAGGAACACCATGTCAGCTCGCCCATCACGCTCAGTAGCTTCTAACACAGCCGGGAATCGAACTGGTTCGGGCCGAATCGGTGCACTGGCCGTCTTCGGGCTTGGGTGTTCGTTGGTGGCTGGTTCGATGGTGGTCTGGATCGCCGGTGCACCCAACGCCTTGGCCGATGGTGTGGAATCTAACCCGCCGAGCACGATTGCCGGTGGTTCGCCTGCTGCCACAACTGCGGGCTCAAAGTCCGATGCAACAGTCCCAGCCACCAAAGCCGCTGCCACCGCAGTTACTCCTGCTGCTGGACAAAAAGCTGGAGAGGCATACGCCAAGGGCAAGGCACTGGTTGCTTCAAAGCAGTGGGCCGATGCCATCACTGCGCTCGAAGAATCCGACAAAGCCCAACCCAACAATGCCGACACCAACAATCTTTTGGGGTTCTCCAATCGCAAGCTCGGAAAGCTCGATGTATCGCTGACCTATTACAAGAAGGCCCTGGCCGTTGATCCAAAGCACCTTGGTGCCCATGAATACCTCGGCGAGCTTTATCTCATGATGAAAGACCCGACCAAAGCCAAGGCCGAGCTTGCGACGCTGTCAACGCTGTGTGGCGTGAAGTGCGAGCAGTACCTGGATTTGAACAAAGCTATCGCAGCTTACAAACCAGCTGCCAAGAAGAAGTAGCCGCTTCGGGCGCCGACCATCTGACCATGCCGTGCCGTGCGTCGACCCTAGGCCCACGACCATAGAATCAGCGAACGTGTGAACGTTCTTTAGTTCCGAGGTTGGAGTGTTACCGGTAGGTGGTGCACGCCACGCAAGAGCGGGTTAGTGGATCGCACGACCTCGCCGGTAATCCTAAGTTGACTTACGAGATCCGGGAAGACCTCGGTGAAGATCAGGCCTTCCAAGCGGGCAAGTGGTGCGCCGATGCAAAGGTGCACGCCACTGCCAAAGGCCACGTGGTCGGTGGGTCTGCGGTCGAGGTCAAAGACATCAGGACTTTCGAATTTACGGGGATCACGATTGGCTGATCCAAACAGAATCATGACTTTCTCGTCGGCTTCTATGGTGGTTTCGCCAAACGCCACGGGTGCGGTGGTGGTGCGAAAGAATGACTGCACCGGGGCGTCGTAGCGAAGCATCTCTTCGATAAACTGTGGGCCGAGCGGTCGGTGGGCGGCAACCCGGGCCCAGGCCTCGGGGTAGTCACGCATGACCAGTGCGCTTGAGGCGATCAGGTTGGTGGTGGTTTCGCTTCCGGCAATTAGTAACAAACAGCAAAAGGCAATCACTTCGGCGGCGGAGAGCGATTCGTCGTCGCTGGCGGTCATAAGTGTGCCTAGTATATCCGTGCCGGGATGTTCAAGGGCCCGTCGTTCGGTGACGACTTTGCGGAAGAAGCTCACCATCTCCCGTCGGCCTAGTTCGATGTCGGCCTCGCGATGCGTTGGTACTTTCCCGGCAAGCGCCTCCATGGCCAAATCCGACCATCGTTTGAAACTGGCATGGTGTTGTTGTGGAACCCCCATGATGTGGGCGATGACCGCAATGGGAAACGGGGCCGCAAAATCCTCGATGAGATCGATCTCTCCACCGTGCACATGTGGCGTGAGCATGCCGACAATGAGCTCAGTGATCGGCTCTCGCAGCTCAGCGATTTTGGATGGGACAAATGCTCGTTGTATTAAACGCCGTAGCCGGGTGTGGTCGGGTGGGTCAAAATCGATCAGATTTGGGTTGGTGGATTTCTCAAAACCTGTGCCCTGTGCCGACGAAAAATGCTCATGATCACGTAACGCACGAACTACATCGTCGAAGCGACTGAGAACGTAAAACCCGTCGGCCCGATAGACCGGCTGTTCGTCACGCAGCCAGGCATAGGAGTCATAAGGGTTCGACGAGGACGTCAATGCGTAAGGATCGAAGTTCATGGTTTCAAATACTAAAAAGTGCGGCTAAGTGCGGCTAAGTGCGGCTAAGTGCGGTTACGTGGGAAAAGGAGTGGTGAGAAGTGGCGATCAGCTAGAGCAGCGTGGCCACGAATTCTTGGGTGGCTGCTTGCTCTGCTGGTGTGCCAAATGGTGCGCAGGCAAAATCGGTGCATCCTGATTCGCGCATGGCTTCGATCCCTGCTCGCAGTGCGGCCTCGTTGCCTATGATGGCGAGATCAGCAGGACCCGTCAATCCTTCGGCGTCGAGCATGGAGCGGTAGCTCGGAAGTTGGCCATAGATGGCGTATTCCTTGGCAGCGCGAGCACGAGCATCGGCGACGTCGTTGGTGAGCATCATGGGAATGCCCGCGATGCACTTGGGGGTTGGCCGTCCGGCAGCTTCGGCGGCGGGTGCCATGGCAGGAATGATTTGCGAGGCAATGGTTTTTGGACCGGTCATCCACAGCAGGGTGCCATCGCAGGATGATCCCGCCAACTTCAACATGGCCGGGCCCATGGCAGCGATGACCAACGGAACGGGCTTGGGGTCGACAATGCTGAGCTGACCTCGAGCCGTGAGCAACTCTCCACTCACGTTCACGCCCTGCCCGGCGAGCAGTGGGTTCAAAATAGAAAGGTATTCGCGCATATGGTTTGCGGGCTTATCAAACGACATGCCGTACATGCCTTCAATTACAACTTTGTGACTGAGGCCAATGCCGAGGGTGAAACGTCCGCCTGTTGCTTCTGCGGTGGTGAGGGCCATCTGTGCCATCGACATGGGGTGGCGAGGGTAGGTGGGCACCACGGAAGTGCCGAAGCTTAAACCGGGCACTTCGCGGGCAGCGATGCCGATGACCTGCATGGTGTCCAAGCCAAAGATTTGCGGCGCCCAAATGTCAACGTATCCCTGTGCCTTGGCGGTTCTGCAACCTTCTACAAACGAATCGATGGTGGACGGGGCGGTGAAAATTCCAATACGCATACCCCGCACTGTATCGGTCCATTGCTCGGTGAGTCGATCCCAGTTTGGCGGCCTGGGCCGTGGGGGATTCACGCCCGACAGAACCCACCCCGATAGAACCCACCCCGATAGAACCCACTCAGTCGCATAAGCTCAGGTCGATGTTCGGCGTTGGCTGGTTTCTCCGAAACGCAAGACCAATCAGGATGGCACTGAGGAGTGGCCCTCCAACGAGAAAGGTGAGGTGGCGAGGAGCTGTAGCGTTGATCCAACCTGAGGCGGTGCCAATAGCCCAAGCGGGGTTCGCGTTGCCTCTGCTAAACCCTCCCACCGTTGCGGCCATAGCGAAACTTGTTAGCGCAACAACTGCCGGTTTTATGATCTGATTCGATGTTCGTACCGCCATGGCAATCACAATCGCCCCAGCAATAGCCTGAAGAACAAAAAGCCGCAGGGTTGTGATGCGTTGGGTGGGAACGATTCGCGTGAGCTGACGAGTTTCGCCTTGAAGCCAGGATCGCAACGCTTGAACGGCAACGATCGCTCCGGCTATCTGAGCTGCTAACAGTACGAACGCTTTCCCGGGGTTAAGCCGACGGGCGACGAGTAGTGCCAGGGTGATTGCCGGATTGAAGAAGGTATGTGAACGAAGTAATAGTGCTCCGGCGAAGAGAAGTGCTGGAGGTCCCAAGTAGAATATTCCAATTCCAACGATCCCTCCCACGGCGCGTATGCCCGCGAGTCCGAGGAACATGGTGAGGAACGTTCCGCCGAATTCTCCGATCCCAGTTACCGCGATAGAAAACAACGGCGACGATTTGAAGAGGGCTTGGAGCATCGGGGTAAACCGTGCTGCGGTTCCGGCGACCAGTCCAGCGAGAAGTGGCGCAACTAGAAAAATCCATGTCGTGGAACCGAATCGATTCCACAATGCCGGACCAAGTGACCGTGCCGGGTTCAAACCCAGCGTGGTGAATCGACCGATGGTGAGCGCGCCACAGATTGCTGCGGACCCAATGAGCAACCCGCGAACCCGGCGCAGCTGATTCTCTGAGGCGAAGTAGGCACCAACGAGCAAAACCGTTGCACCGAACTCGTAGAGAAATGCTCGGGATGAAGAGACCCTGGCGGCATTTGGCAAGACCCGGCGAGTGGGCCCGCCAACCAATGCCGTTGCTGTCATTGCCGCAAACAGCGAAGCGATTGTTTGCGCAGCGCAATAGGCCGCGAAATCCCTCCACGAGAGTTTTTTGGCGATGACATGGCCCAGGGAAACCGCAGGATTAAAATGCGCGCTTACGTTGTCGAAAAAAGACACTGCTATGAACAGCATCATTCCTAGCGTGGCGTACCGGCCTAAATCCAAGCCGACAGGATCGAACAGTGAGCGGCTGCGCGCCCCGATGACCACAAACACGCCGAGGAACAGAATGTAACTCCCGGAAAACTCGGTGAGCAATCGTTTCCTGAGGTCAGGTAAAGTTCCCGATTTGATTGAGAGGTTCGCATCGTGCGAAACATGCGTAGTCGTAAAACGCTGAACGAGACTGAGCCAACGAGAAGCTATGTTCACGATGCTTACTTCGCCGCAGTAATGCTGTCGCAGGCGGCCATCATGGCATTGAGCGAAGCTTGGTTTGGAGCGACGGTTTCCTCTTGGAGGCCTGTGTCGGAGCAGAGCATGCCTGTCGCCAACGCTGTGTTGGTTTCGATGTCGGGCAACTTCTTTTGCATAACGAACACGGTTCGTTTCGTGGGATTTGACCCTAAGTTGTCGCTGTAGACCAAGCGATCTGGCTTGTCGACGAGAAAGATGGTCCTATCTTTCACTGGAGTCTTGGTGAGTTCTTCAAAGCTCACGATGTTTTTCTTGTAGTCGGCAAATGAAGAAGCATCAGGCTGAACCGACATTTGGGCTCCATCGGGAAAGGTCAGGACCGTTGTGGTGCTGTCGGCAACCTTCTTCGCTTTTGTTCCGGCGGGAACGGTGATGACCACGTTGCTTTTGAGAAACTCCGATGTAGAGATGCTCAGCAACACCGCGCCGGTAGGGCTTGTTTGTCCTGAGGTTTTGCCGACGTTCGTCGCCTTGGTTGTTTTAGTTGTTTTGGTTGTTTTGGTTGTCTTAGGTTTCGTCGTGCTGTTGTTTGATGATGCAGATGCGCTAACAAGCATCCGACCGCCCGTGAAAGCGATCGGCAGTAATGAGAACGCAATAACGGATGCGGCAAGCAAGCTAACGCTGTGATGGGTCGTACGGTTGAGTTTCATGAGGTCCTAGAGAAGGCGATGGATGGTGAACAACGCACAAGGCAATGGCAGATCAAGGCCAAGAGGGCGTTGAAGCTGTCTGACAATTGTTGAGCGAGCGAGTGAAGGAGCAGTTACTCAACGATGAGGGCGTTTGTTGCCTCAGCCATACGGTTGAGCTTTTTGCGAGAAACGGTAGAAAACTCGAACGCCCACCGGTCGCCACTCACCCCGATGAGACCGAGTGTGCCTACGCCAATTGCCGCTTTTCCGAATTCAAAACGATCGATTTGACCGGGGAGGAATTCGGCCAGAACCTCGCCCGGGCTCTGTTTGAATCGTCCATCCTCGACGGCGAACAACACCAGCTTGGTGGCCGTCAGGACCAGGTATCCGCCGCCGGCGTAGCCGTTTGGTGCGGGCTGAACCGGGGTTGGGTCTTTGCGGAGTTTGGCGGCTGCGGCCACGGCCAGGAAGCCCACCACCCCACCGGTCGCCGGTCGCATGGTTTTGACCGCTCCCCGTTTCAAGAGGATCAGACTTTCTACGACGGGCTCACCCAGTAGCGCAACAGCATCTTTTTCCATAGCCAGTTCCCCTTGTCATGTTGTGACGTTTTGTTGACGTGATGTTGACGTCATGTTGACGTCATGTCGCTGTCGTGTGGCGAAGTCACCACGCTTTGAGCGAGAACATCAACCTAAAGAACTGGTTGCTCGATTGGTTCAGGGTAAACCCGTAATCTGGGGAGTTCTTTGGTTACAACACCGTCTGGTTGCTCTGGCAATAGCGAACCAACTGCAGGCGGGATTTGACTCCAAAGCGTTTGTAGACGCGGGCTAGGTGTGCTTCCACGGTCTTTATAGAAAGAAAGAGCTGTCGGGCGATTTCGGCGTTGGTGCATCCCTCGACCACGAGCATCACCACTGGGCGCTCTGCGCCACTCAACACAAGATCGCTGATGCCCGCGACGCTGGGATGACGGTTGACGAGCCGTTGTAAGTCGCCGTGGGCGCCCATTTCTCTGTAAATCTCGCGGGCCTGATCAGCGAACATTTTGGCGCTTCGATCACCGTTGCGTTCGAGAAAATTGGCGAGCACAGAGAATGCGTCACCCACCAGCGTTAAGCGCGTGTGGCGCGACTTTTCGATCGTTCGAGCGATTTGCGTGGCTGACGTGGCGTCGCCATCAACGATCGATACAGCAAGTTCGCAGGACAACTGATCGACAGCGTTTGGTGGTTTGATGGTTTTGAGGCGACGAGAAAGTTCGCGTAGCGTGGCCCCCTGTTCGAGGCGAAGGGTGAGCTCGGCAGCGGGAACGGCGAAGATGGCGGCGTATCCAACCGAGCCCTGGTCTTCTATGTATCGCCAAACATCGAGCAGCCGTTGGCCTGCCTGTTCGGCGGCGATTGTTCTGTCCAGGCGAAGTCTGGCCAGGGCCAGATTGCCCCAGCCCAGCGGAGCTCCACGGAGCAGGGCTCGTTCCGCATCAATCACGTAGTTAGCGGCCGCGCTTGCATCGCCTGCGCGGTCGGCTAGTGACGCGAGTAATCCGTTTGCACCAACCCCTACTGCACCGGAGCTGATTGGTTCGCTTGATTCAATCGATAAGCGAGCATGGTATTTCGCGTGGGCGAGGCGTCCTCGATGGTGATCGGTGTCGGCCGCCACGAGATGGAGTAGTGGCAGTGCTGCTACGTGGTTGGAAACTTTCGAGTGTTCAATGCCGAGGCCAAGCGCTCTTGCTCCCTCTTCAACGTCGCCCATCGTTGCCGAAGAAAGTCCAAGGATGAGCCAAGAAAGCACAATGAGATCGTGGTTTTGATCCGCGTGGCGAAGCGCTCGTTCGTTGGCGATTCTGGCGAGTTCTACTGCTCTGGTGGTATTGCTTTGTTCAAGTGAGGTCCAGGCTCTTAGTCCAGCGGTTGCGGCCAGTGTGAGGTTGTCGTCATTAGCGTTTGCTTCCAGTTCATCGATCACTTCGATGACCGCAGCCACGCCTCCGGATCCAAATCGCGTTGCGGCTTCGCCGATCCCTAATTGCAGCCGATCGCTCGGGCTGAGGTCGCCATATTCTGCCAAGCGAAATCGCTGCACGGCTGGTCCAAGTCGTCCGTTGAACATTTCTGCTCGACCAATCAACACCTGGAGGGTGGCTTGATCAGATGGATTGTTGAGCCACGGTGCAAGTTCTCTTCCCTCGCCGATAACCTGATTGTGCAGGCCCTGGTCGAGCAGAGTTCGAATAATTTCGATCGGGTCGTGCAGGGCCGGGGGCGGGGCATGGGGCAGGACTACATCCTCGGGCGATGAACCGTCCGGTGGATCGGCCTGCAGCGCGGAATCGTGAAGCGTCGCATTGTGAAGCGCGGCATCGTGAAGCGTGGACTCAGACAGCGTGGACGCAGCAAGGGTTGACCCAGCAAGTGTGGACTCATGAAGCGCCAACTCCTCAAGATTTGTCCCGAGCCCGCACTCAGCAAGCCCTGGACCCAACCGATGACCAGGTTCTTGCTCGTCGTCTACGGAGGTGGCCGCAGGGGGGAGGCCGCCCGGGATTGCCATGGGGCCTCTAGGACTTGTTCGACTCGCCATAACTCATTGCACGATAGGCGCTATTTCTAGTGGAGGGAAGCGAAAGCCACGATGCAGTGTTGTTGACCCGATCCGCGCCGCCACTGCGGAAATACACGAAATCACTGCAGAGTTTCTTCCGCGAACATGCACCAGCGTCACTGATCCTGATCGCTGTTTCACCAGCCTGTAGGTTTGCCCGGATCGCACGTGGTCGCTTAGGTTGGCGCTGCTGCGTGAAGCAGTCCAAGACACATCACTGGGGGAAGTCAACATGCCGGTTCTC
>JAYTWN010000017.1:0-14192 GCA_043743435.1 Acidimicrobiia bacterium | reverse complement strand
CGGATGAACTACGACCAAGGTGGAGTCACTGCTTCGCTGGTCCCATGCACGAGTCTCACCCTGGCGGCTTCGAGGGCGATCAAGGTGCCAGTTACCGGGGTCGCTTTTGGGAGCAATCGTGAAGTGTACGGCGGCCAAAACATCTCCTACGTTTCCCTCGCGGCTGGGCAGTCCGTAACCATCCCTACAACGGTTTGTTAAGCGTTGGTTCCGTAATCGCTTTGCACTCCAAGAGCCTTCATAGCCAGGAACTGCAAGCGCTTAGCCCACGAACACACAAGCCCACGAGCCAAGCCCACGATGGAAGAGTGACCATGGAATCAACCGCAATCGCTACCTTGCGCATGCCAGAACCCGAGTTTGATAATTCACTGGAACTTGCTACGACCACCGCGACCGTTTCCGTTCTTCTCGTTGCAGAGGGTACGTATCCGTATCATTTTGGTGGAGTGAGCACATGGTGCCACGGTCTCATCGAGTGTATGCCCGATGTCTCCTTCAATCTGTTTACCATCACTGACAATCCACGGGCAAAGGCCAAATTCTCGCTTCCCTTTAACGTGGTTTCGCACGAGAACCGAGCGGTGTGGGGCGGCCGTTTTGCGACTGAGGGCGACCGAAGGAAAGGCGCGAAATTTGGCCTTTCCACTCCAACCCGAGAGGGGATCGAAAGCGACTTCATTCCTGCTTACGAGGAGTTTCTGGAGCAGATCTTTGGCGCCACGTTCGATCCGAAGCGTTGCGCGAAGGCAATTCACGAAATGCATCGTCACTTCGTGTTGCACGGGTTCGACGCGACCATGCGATCGGAGAACGTTTGGGAGTCCAATCTTGTGCATCTCACACGGCTGCTCGAGGACCTCGGCCCAGTATTCGGATTCGGGGAAACGCTCCCAACTATGGGAGAGGTAACGCAGCTGACCATGTGGTTGCGTCATTGGCTTCAGGTAATTGCGGGGCCTGTCCCTGCAACCACCATTGTGCACACGGCAATGGCCGGCCTTTGCACGCTTGTGGCTATTGTCGCCAAACGAGAACACGGCGCGCGATTCGTCTCCACCGAGCACGGCGTTTACCTCCGAGAGGTGTACCTCGCGGAATCCAAAGTACCTACCGACCTTTTGAAGTTGGTACGAATTCAGTGGGCGCGGAGGCTCACAGAACTCGGGTATTCACTCGCCGATCAAATTTCCCCTTGCTGTGACTACAACCAACGATGGGAGCTTCGCAACGGTGCGGATCCCGGGAAGTTGCGAACGATCTATTACGGGCTCGACCTCGGTGCCTACATCCCTCCAACGGCGGATAAAGGAGGTGGGCTGTCCGTTGTTTGGGTGGGCCGCATCAATCCGCTAAAGGATCTTGAAACGTTGTTGCATGCCGCCGCCACGGTTTGCAACGAGCGTTCCGATGTCATCTTCAACTTGTTTGGATCTGCGTCGGAGGAGGACCTTGGCTACGAGGCAGCGTGCCATTCGTTGTGGCGCCAGTTGGGTCTGCAAGACCGAGTGATCTTTCGGGGCTACACAAATCGGCCGCTCGACGCGTTCAGCAGCGCTGACATCGTCGTGCTGCCGAGCATTTCCGAAGGGTTTCCCAACAGCACCCTTGAAGCAATGTTGTGCGCTCGACCGGTAGTAGTGACTTCGGTGGGTGGACTCCCAGAACAAATTGCTGGGGTAGGGATCACCGTGCAACCTCGCAATCCTCAGCAGTTGGCCCATGCTATTTCCGCTCTGCTTGAAGATGCAGAGATGCGCTTGCACCTTGGGATCGAGAGTCGTCGCATTGCATCAACCCGGTTCACCATAGAACGGCTCCGCCGAGAACATCTGACAACCTATGAACGCTTACTCATGGGACTCGGCCCGGAATCGTGCGCCGAAGATCGATACGATTACTCCAGTGTACGGGTCATCACGCGGCCCGATGCTTCAACGAATTCAGGGTTCTCCCACTCGATAGTTCTTGATCCGAGCGCCGCGAAGAACAGCACGTTCATTGAATCCGAAGAAATGGTTCCTGCCATCTCTCTGACCGAAATCGCCTCTGAGATCGCTCGTCATCAGGGTGAACCAATCGACGCTCTTGAAGTAACCGCTCTCCTTGAGACCCTTGGCTACAACGACCTTCGAGCCGCGGGACAGTTTGGTGTTCGCGACGTTTTTGACTTGGGTGAACAAGTCTTTGAAGAGTTGAATCGGCGCAATTTCGGTCGGCATTGGTGGATTCGCAGAAACTCACCAAAGCTTTTCCTGGCTGCAATGCTCGTGCGACGGGGCCCTGTGCGTAACCCCCCGGGCGCCGACCGACACAATCATGAAATGCACGGCGACCCGACGCTGGCACGTCGTAGGTGGAGGGGCCTCGGAACACTGGGTGCTGCGGGTGTGGTGCTGTTGTTGATTCACCTCGCCAGTTTGTCCGCGCACTGGACAGAGCCACAAATGTTGGGTGTTTACGTTGGTGCGGCCTTTGGATCGTCGATCGCCAACGGATTCGTGTTGGCCGTTTGCCGTCCCCTATCGTTCTATCTTGCCAGTCGGAAACAAACACACGTTCTAGCCATGCTTCGACAGTTGGCAGGGTGGTGGTGCGTTGTGGTGCCAGCTTTGATGATCGGGCTTGTTCTGCTCGAGGCAGCTGTTGTTTCCCCCACTTGGATCGAAGTGGCCCTAACGGGAAGTGGCATTCTCGCTACAGCACTGATGTGGTCTGTGCTTGGCGTTGGTCTGATTTTGGGAGTTTCGGCAACGCGGTTGGCCGGCTTCACCATCTTTTTTGCAACGGCCACGGTGCTTGTGGACCGTACGTTGGTCTACCTCACATCGTTCCATTTTCCTCTCTCCGTGGTTCTTGGATTCACATGCGCAATCGGAACTGGGATTGCCTTGGTGCGCCACACCGTCAAAGACACGCTTCAGGGAACGAATAGTGACAGGCTCAAGGAGGGGGCGGCACCCGTTGGAGCAGGGGAAAAACTCTTTTCGTGGGCACCCACGCTGCAGGACGCATTCCCGTACTTTCTCGCCGGGGTGCTTAGCTCGCTCCTCCTGCTCGTTCCCCATATCTTTGCGTGGACCAACGCCTCGACCGAACCAAATTGGGAAAGCTCACGAACTCAGCTCGAAATGGGGCTCACCCTTGGGCTTCTGCCGTTCATCGCCAGCATTGGCTCGGCCAACGTTGCGCTCCAAAAGTTCTGGAAAGCACTTCCGTTGATACTCAACATCACCCCAGCGCGTCGATTCACTGAGGTTGGAGAGCGGCTTGAAAACGTGGTTCACGAAGATCGGATTTCCTACACGAAAGGCTTGTTCGCCTGGAGTGTCGTCGAACTCGTTGTGGTTTCGGTGTTGGTCTTGTCAGGTTGGGTACCCGTTGGCTCTGGCAACAGCTCCTGGTGGTTCCTCACTGCCCTTCTGGGCGGGCTTTCCTCCGGGCTGTTCTTCGGCATTGCGACGTTCAACGCAATGTTTTCGCTTTCCCTTGGAATGCCAAAACAGGTTGTAAGTGCGCTTGCAACCTCAATGTTCTTCTCGGTAGTCATGTTCGGTTGGCCACTCGCCATCATGTGGTCGCCGCGGGCCGCGCTGATCTCTGTTGTGATCGCTGCCGCCTCCTACGCCGTCCTGTCGTCCAATACCTGTCGGTTCGCACTGAAGCGCTCCGCTCAGTTCAGCACCATCGTTTCCTAACCAGAAAGAGAGAGCAGCAATGACCCTCCTAGACCTTACTGATTCCTTAGCGCATGAAGTATTGATCATTCCTGCGTCTTCGGCGGGTAGTGAATTGTATTCGCGCATAGTAACAACCGAGGCAGTGATTGCCGTGGTTGGGCTTGGTTACGTTGGTATTCCGCTCGCCGTCGCCTATGCTGAGGCTGGATTTCGTGTTATCGGAATCGACCTAGATTCCCGGCGGGTCGGGGTTATTCGCAACGGGAAAAGTCCGGTCGAAGACATCACCGATGATCGGATAGCGCGATTGAGCGTATCGATGCCAGAGCTCTTTGCCCGTCGAGACTATGACGGTGAACGAGCCGGTTTGCTGTATGCAACCAGTGATTTCGATCTGCTTGCCTCCGCTGATGTAGTCATTATTTGTGTCCCAACTCCGGTCTCGCATGCAAAGGATCCCGACATCTCGTGCATTCAAGCGGTCACTGAAGAGATTGCTCACCGGTTGCGTCCGGGGATGCTCGTGGTGTTGGAGAGCACGACCTACCCCGGGACCACCGAGGAGGTGATGCTCCCGCTGCTTGAGCATCCTGCGGCAGTAGGGCTTTATCGAGGTAGCAATTCAGCAGCTACGCCACGGTCGTCATTCGTGGTCGGTCGCGACTTCTTCCTGGCCTTCTCGCCCGAACGTATTGATCCCGGAAGAACGGATTTCGACGTTCATACAACACCCAAGGTCGTGGGCGGCACGACACCAGCCTGTCTCCACCTTGCTACGACGCTGTATGGGATCATCGTGGACAAGGTGGTGCCGGTATCGCAAACCAAGGTGGCAGAACTCGTCAAGCTTTTGGAGAACACGTTTCGGTGCGTCAACATTGGTCTGGTCAACGAGTTGGCGAAGTGGTGTGATCACCTCGGCGTAGATGTTTGGGAAGTGGTCGAGGCCGCGGCCACAAAGCCCTTTGGTTTCATGTCTTTTCGTCCGGGCCCCGGCCTTGGTGGCCATTGCATTCCTGTAGATCCGCACTATTTGGCGTGGAAGCTCCGAGAGCTGGGACAGCCCGCACAGTTCATTCAACTCGCCGCTGAAATCAACGAGTCGATGCCCGGCCACATCATGAACAAAGTACGCAATGCGCTCAACGCAGATTCCAAATCCGTGAAGAACGCTCGAGTTCTCGTACTCGGTGTTGCCTACAAGCCAAACATTGGCGACGTTCGTGAGTCGCCCGCTCTCGATCTCATCCGATTGCTACTCGCCGATGGTGCAGTGGTGTCGTTTAGCGATCCCCATGTTTCTGAGATCACCGTCGATGGAATCACATTGCGTGGGGTCCCGATGAACGACGAGATTTTACGAAGTTCCGACTGTGTGGTTATCGAGACAAACCACGATGCATTCCAGTGGGACCAGGTCGCGAGGGAGTGCCATGTGATTGTCGATACACGCAATGCAATGGCACAAGTAGCTGATACGGGGCGCGCTCGAATCATCAAGCTCTAGATCGGGACTACCCGATGTGCAACGGCACGAGCCTGGACGCAGCTCACGCCTACAAGACGCAGACAAGAGAAACACACACACAACCAAGACAGACGCATCCCCTACAGCAGTTCTAACAAGGAGAAGAAATGAAGGGCAAACGACGGATTTTGGTAACCGGTGGAATGGGATTTATTGGCGGTCACCTTTGTGATTCGCTGCTTGGCGATGGCGAACACGTAACCGCCTTGGACAATTTATCGGGCGGCAGTTGGAACAATGTGGCAACACTTGCCGATCATCCAAACTTCCGGCCTGTTGTAGGTGACGTTGAGGATGGAACTCTTCTTGATCGGCTCGTAAGTGAAAGTGATCTTGTCATTCATCTCGCCGCTGCACTCGGCGTTGAGTTGATCGTTTCCGATCCGATCGGCACGATGGAAACGAACATCCAAGGCACAGCAGCTGTACTTGCTGCAACCAATCGCTACCGCGTGAAAACGATGTTGGCTTCAACTTCAGAAGTCTATGGAAAGAGTGCTCGGCTACCGTTTCGGGAACTTGACGATGTTCAGTTGGGCTGCACGGCGAAGAATCGGTGGTCCTATGCCGCCTCGAAAATGATCGATGAGTTCTTGGGGCTCGCCTACTACGAGAAGTTTGGATTGCCCGTCGTTGTCTTTCGTCTTTTCAACACCGTCGGCCCAAGGCAGAGCGCACAGTACGGCATGGTCATCCCACGGTTCGTCCAGGCAGCGTTGGAGGGCCGCCCGTTGCCGATCCACGGTGATGGGTCCCAGTCACGAACGTTTCTCCATGTGCTCGACGCGATCGAAGGGATTCGTCGGCTTTCGCTAGCCAATGATGCGGTGGGGAAGGTGTTCAATATCGGTTCAACCAGTGTGATTACGATCGAACAATTAGCGGAGCGGGTCCTGGAACGTGTCGACAAATTTCATGGTGCATCGGTACCCGAGTCTTTCAACGAACGGGTGAAATTCATCCCTTACGACGTTGCGTACGAGCCGGGTTTTGAAGACATGCACTCACGATGTCCCGACACAACGCGACTGTCTTCGTTAACCGGCTGGGAATCAAACCGGTCCCTCGACGACATTCTCGATGATGTCATTGAAGATCGCTCGGCGAAGATGGTTCACTGACATGGTTGGCAACGTCAATCAGGAGTCGCCTGCGGATTCGCAGCTCAGTGATTCCAGCCGCGAACCACAAAGTCTGCCCGCGAAGCCCTCCCATGTTCTCGTTACTGGCGGCGCAGGCTATATCGGAAGCCACACTGTGGTGGAACTGCTCGGTGCCGGGCACACAGTGATCGTGGTTGATAACTTTGCCAACAGCTCCCCCCGAGCACTCGACGCAATTCGCAGGATCAGCGGCCGCGATTTCGCCTTCATCGAAGGTGACGTTGCCGACCCTGCAGTTCTCTATCAGGCGTTTGATTACGCACCTGTGGATGCCTGCATTCACTTTGCTGGCCTTAAGGCCGTTGCTGAGTCGGTACATGAGCCAATGCGGTACTTCCGAACCAACCTTGGCACCTCCATGTCGCTGTTCGATGCCATGATTCGCTACCAGGTTCGCCGGCTTGTCTTTTCTTCCTCGTGCACGGTTTATGGAGAACCTGATCGAGTCCCAATCACCGAAGATTCGCCGCTTCGCGTACAGAACCCCTATGGACGCACCAAGCTCATGATCGAAGAGATGTTGCATGATCTCGCTGCTTCGGACGCTTCGTGGAGAATCTCTTTGCTTCGGTACTTCAACCCGGCCGGTGCTCATCACTCCGGTGAACTCGGTGAAGATCCGGAGGGGGTTCCAAACGGCCTGATGCCCTACGTGATGCAGACCGCAGCTGGAATTCGCGAATATCTCCCGGTGTTCGGATCCGATTACCCCACTCGTGATGGGACCTGCGTGCGAGATTTTGTTCACGTTGTAGATCTCGCACGCGGACATCTCGCGGCCTTGTCTGCCCTTGACGTGCTTGCAGCGAGTGGTGCTGGTTGTCGAGCTCTCAATCTCGGGACGGGCAAAGGCACAACCGTTTTCGAGATGCTCGCCGCTGCGGAACGGGCATCGGGGGCGCCCATCCCCCGTCGTATTCTTGCGCGGCGTTCTGGCGATGCCTGTTCGGTGTTTTCTGATCCAACGTTGGCAAACGCAGAGTTGGGGTGGAAGGCGACGTTGGACATTAATGATATGTGCCGAGATCATTGGCGTTGGCAGTCTGCCCATCCATGGGGCTTCCGCGTTCCTAGTTCGGCTTCTGGCTTGGATGACAGTGCACGAACAACACAGGGTACGTGTGTGCCTACGTCATGACGTAGCCATATCAGCACCTCCGCGAAGGCGCTTCACCGACAGGGCCAGCGCCCACCACTGAGATCAAGTGGCATCTTCATGCTATTGAAGTTGGCGGCGTTCGCTTGAGGGCAGAACTCGCTCGTTTTGACCTGATGACCAGAGAAGGGATCGTCATATTCAACGTGAAACACGGCCTTACCGTTTGCGATGAAGTACTTCGTTAACGCGTCGCACTCTTCAAACTCGTAGCACTGCTCGTTGAGGGTCCAATCGAAGTGCTTCCACAAATCACGCACTTGTTCGATGTCACCTTTCAACCCGACGGACATTCCCATCGAGTGAGCGAGATCGGCTATCGCTCGGTTGTAGGTGAGCTGGTCGTTGTAGGAGAGTTTGAAGCCGGAATCGTTGGCATAGCCGTCAACTTCGTCGGGTTCAATCGCATCAAAGCCTTTGTCTTTGCAGACCTGAAACCGGGCCCGCATTATGGGAATGAGCACTTCGAGTCGTCGAATGTCGAGCCAGTAGGAACCTTCCCAGTGACTGTCAGGATTCCCTCGCACAGCCTTAGGAAACTTCTTCGCGTCGGCCCGATAGGTTTCGTAGGCACCAACATCGACGTAGCAAATGACGCTTTTGTTCATTGCGTGCAGCTGCCTTACCGTCTTGGCTGAGTTCATTTCCCAATCGATGTCGTACGTCGTTGGAGGTGCGACCTTCAGCGCCTTGCCGTTTGGATCTACCAAACCCATATCCTTAGGGTCATTGATATCTAGAGCATGGTCAAGCATCCAGTGCCACGATGTTGCGAGCGCCGGTTTCCAAATGTTGTCGAAGCGCTTACCCGGCGAATTTGATGCCCTCGGTACTGTCGCAACTGGTGCCGGCTTTTTCAGTTTTGTCGAAAGACTACTTGGCCTACTCTCAAGTCGTTTTGGGTTGAAAACTTGTTCCTGAGCTGCGGCACCGGCGAGCGCAGGCGGGTTCGAAACGAAGAACGCCACCGAAGCGCTTAGAGCAACAATCGAGCGTATAAGTCGTTCACCTAACCGCTTGGGGCGAAGATTCAAGCACCGAGTGACACCCAGCAAATGATACGTGTGCACATTACCAATCTTAGCTAGACAGGCGACCAGCGTTCCCAGAAATTCCAACTATTCCATCAAAGATTCCCGCCACGGATTGAGTTTCCCAAGATCCAACCCTTGACTGTTTTCGTCTTTGATTTGCTGTCGGTGCAGTTCAAGCAAACAGTGCCATTTTCAGGTGTCGAGACCAATCGAAAAGCCTCGATCGCCTCAGACGTGTGTGTGGCCCCAAAGACGCAGTAGTGCTGGCGTGGGGATTACCCGTTCCTTGGCCACTTCACTGAGACGCGGATGATGGCGATAAGGAGGATTACTTCAACGGCGCTTCCGAGTACGTAGTACTTCCAAGGATCGCCCATCCCAACAACAATCGACGCAATGTAGATCGCGCCAATCACGATGTTCAACGTTCGGTTGATCCGAACCGGGGCCACGAGGGCGACGATCACCATGAGGCTGGGGATCACGATATAGATCGTGGTGAGAACAAGAAACGTTTGGTTGATGGCAAAACCTGCGACGGGCAGCTTTCCCGCCAGAGCACCCTTGATCATGTCCGCACGGAAGAAGCCAAAGATGTCGACGTACGCAAACACCATCAGCATAGAAATCCATAACCCGCTGAGCACGATTTTCACATCGAGTTTTGTGTCGGTCAGTTCACCGGTACTTGGATTGCTGGTTCGGGTAATCATTTGCACTGCTCCTTGAGTTTGGCCTTCGCGTGCGTTTCTTGGCTTGTGAACGTCAGCGTGACAGCAACCTCAGCCCGGTGCACCATCCGGGCGGCCAAAGGTGACCTGGCCGATTGGCTAGGTCACCGACTGTTCCTTTGACTGATCCACAGCCACCCACAGTTTCGGTACTCTGAAGTGGTGTGGAACGTGGCGGTGTCGTTATGGGGCGAACCGGCAGTCAGGAACATACCGCCGCGTTGCCGACGTGACTGGATTCTCGCTGGCGTGGTCCTGTGTGCAGTCTTTGCAGAGGCCGTATTCCATCAAGATTTGGTTTGGCGGCCGATTGCCATTGCGTATGGATGCGGCCTACCGATTGCCATCCTGTACCGACGAACCCACGGTCTGCTGGCCGTGGCCTTTGGCTTCGGGGTACTTGTCGAATTGAGTGCAGCAACGTTCGTGTTCGGCGCGAAACCCGTGATGTTGCACAGCGCATTCGTGGTGCTTGTTCTCGCCTACGCACTGTTCCGTTGGGGTTCAGGTAGCGATGCAGCTCGCGGGCTAACCATCGTTTGCGCAAGTTACGTCGCCGCTATTGCGACCAATTTCACTGGAGCTGCCGACACAATTGGCGGTGCTGCAGTGTTGCTCTTCTCCTGCGCACTTGGCGTGGCCATCCGCTTTCAAGGAGCTTCGCGGGACCAACTTATTGAGCAAGCCAAACTGCAGGAACGGGAGCAGTTGGCGAGAGAGCTCCACGACACCGTTGCCCATCACGTGACCGCAATTACCATTCAGG
Source organism: Acidimicrobiia bacterium (assembly GCA_043743435.1). Classification (GTDB taxonomy): domain Bacteria; phylum Actinomycetota; class Acidimicrobiia; order Acidimicrobiales; family JANYDT01; genus JANMZO01. The sequence goes on along the minus strand of JAYTWN010000017.1, from coordinate 4,134 downwards.
CTCAAGCAGGCCTGTACCTGGCAAAGGCTTCTTCTCTAACCGGGGCCGCTGACTCTCTTGCCCTCATTGAGCGTGAAGCTGGTCTCGCGCTTTTAGAAATGCGGGCCATGGTACGTACGCTTAGGGATCGAGAAAGTCTGCCGAGCGTAAGCCCGCTAAGAGGACTCAGCGATATTGCCCAGCTAGCAAGTAGCGGTTCAGATCTTCTACAGGTTCAAACTAATGTATTCGGTGAGCTCACCAATTTGACACCTGCGACAGAGGCTGCGCTGTTTCGGGTTGCACAGGAGGCCGTTACCAACGCCCAACGTCATGCACAAAACGCCACTCGGGTGGAAGTGAAGGTATTGGGAAACGCCACTGAAGTGCAGTTAACCATCAGTGACAACGGCACCGGCCCGAGCAGCAATCAAAACCCCTCTGGCTTCGGTCTGATTGGTATGCGTGAACGAGTAACTCTTCTCGGCGGGACGCTCTCCGCCGGCCCACAAACTGATCGCGGTTGGATGGTAAGGGCCGTGTTTCCACGCCAAAGCCTACCGACATTTGCCAATCTGAAAGGTATGGGAACATGAGTATTCGAGTAATCATCGCCGATGATCAAAGCATCATCCGTGCTGGGCTCTCCACCATTCTGGGAAGCCAGCCCGATATCGAAGTTGTCGGGAAAGCTGCGGACGGGCGCGAGGCGGTTGCTCTTGCCCGTGAGCTACGACCTGATGTCTGCCTGTTCGATATCCGTATGCCGATCCTCGATGGCATCGAGGCAACGCGTTTGCTCGCCGGGCCCGATGTAGCGAACCCGATTGCAGTCGTGGTCATCACCACGTTTGATACCGATGAGTACGTTCACGGCGCACTCAAGGCTGGGGCACGTGGGTTCCTGCTCAAAGGGGCACCACCTGAGCAACTCATCCAAGCGATCCACGCAGCAGTGCAAGGCGATGCGCTCATCGACCCCGGTGTAACCGGCCGGCTTCTTGCCCGCTTTGCCTACGATCCAATCGATTCTGGTAAACCTCTTGCGCCGACGCAACCATTTGAAGCCCTTACCGAGCGTGAAGAAGAGGTGCTGCTCACCGTGGCTCGAGGAAGAACCAACGCAGAGATTGGCAAGGAGCTGCACATTTCCATGAGTACCGTGAAGTTTCATCTCGCCAGTCTCATGAGCAAGTTGCAGGTACGCAACCGAGTAGAGCTTGCTATGTGGGCGTATGAAACGAAGCGACTTTAAGAAATTCTACGGAAGAACAACGCCAACCAGGGGAAGCGTAGACAGTCGAGCATTACTATAGACACTTACTGTTTCTGTCCCTAAAATGTATTGGCCCCACAGGAGGTTGCCTTTCCTGGCGTTTTCGTTTGCCGCGGCCACCAACGCTTCGATGCTCGATGGGACTGGTGAAGCAAAAACGTACGACACAGGTTTCACCTGCAGAGATGATTTTTCGAAGAGCGAACGCAGCTGTATCGGCAGTGTACCTGCCCCCACAACGTAACCGCCTTTCCACACTGCTCCGTTGGATCCCATCGCCGTAGCTTCGGAGAGGAACTTTGCTCGGTCAGTGATTTGAGGTTTCAGAGAATAGCTGAGCTTGGCCGTGCTTTGGTCATCTTTCACGAACACGCGCAGCCCCACGGTTAGCTGTGCAGGATCAGGAACCAGATCGCCAAGGTACCGGTAACCGTCGGCCCCGTTGGCGTTGAGCTCGGTGAGCATGATCGATTCCTCCGATGGCCAAGGAGTGGTTCGGTAGCTGTACGTTGTCTTTTTGGCGTTGCTCTTTACGAAGAGAAGCAACGTCTTTACGAGCGAAGCACCGAAGAGCACCGGGCCCTTGTACACAAAGCCTGCGCTTCCTTGCTTTCGCAGTAGCGCTGCCACTCCTTCTACGGCTGGGGGCACTTCCGCAGTTTCGTAAAGATACGTAACATTCTGCTCGGCCTTCACGAAGATTTCGTGATTCGCTCCTCCCACAAAGAACGGTCCAACGTAGGCATACCCGCTGGTTCCCCTAGCATTCAAGAGCGCAAGCGCAGAGCCTGCGTCGCTCGGGGAGGGGCTGCTCTGAAAACTGGCGACGACCGAATCAGATGCACCGCTAGGCCCGCTTACGATCGAGGTCGCGGTGCCAAGGTTCCGAGTCCACACCAGCTTTTTCTTGGCGCCTGTTTGACACACGAGCTGGTTTGCTGCAGTTCCTGCAACCTGACCCGGGATTTTGCACGGTCGTCCAACCATCGCAGCAGTTACCAACCTGGAGGGAGGCTTCGATGCGGCTCTGGCTGGCCCAATCAACGCAATGCCCAGAGCTAACAAGAGAAACAGAACAAGAACACCGTGTTTGTATTTTTGATCGAGTGCCGCAAATGGATGCACGATCTGCATTTCCTCTTCTCCTATCGCGTTAGGCGATTGCGATTCTTCACCCTGAGGTTCGTTGTTTCCAAGGTATACATTGTGTTTCCTAGCGCGTGTAAGCGTTTGAGGGAACTCCACGGAATCCAAGGCTCAACCAACAACTTCAAAAGAACAACGTTTCGGAAGACCTGGTTGACGAAGAATTAAGTTTGTCGAAACAGCGGGGCCATTGTCGTCGTCCCACGGTTGGATAGTGGTCATCCCGTAGGACGACTACACAACATCGCAATGCGCCTTATCCTGGTTGGGATGCGACGTTGGCTTTGCAGGCACGAGGCCCTGGTCGATTCCTGCCTCGCCGCTGCCCTGATTGTGGCTTCGCTAATTGCTGTTCGGCTTGTCGATGTGCCTGCCGGAACCCGTCCTCCCAATGCATGGAGTGATGTATTTCTGATCGTCGTTCTTGCCCCAATTGCCGTTCGGCGTCGTTTCCCGATCGGCGCGTATGTGGTGACCGCTGTGGGCGCACTGTCCCTTTGGACCATGAACAGCGTTGATGGAGGGAGTGCGACTGCTGGAATATTTGTCTCCTATGGATTGGGCTACTTCGCTGAAAGAGCGCGAGGTTTTCGGGTCTTCGTGATTTCTGCAACCGTTCTGTGCAACGCAGCCATTGTGTTGGCGATTCTCAGCGAAACCGATGGCCGATGGTTTCAATGCGCATCTCGGATTGGAATCGTTCTGGGTCCGTATTTTCTCGGGGATAGCCGAAGAACACGAAACGAGTTGGTCGAGAGTCTGCGAGAACGAGCCCACAGGGCCGAAGAGGATAGAGCCCGTGAAGCTCTCCAAGCCGTAGCCGACGAGCGCACACGGATTGCCCATGAGTTACATGATGTGGTGGCCCACTCGTTGAGCATCATGGTGGTGCAGGCTTCTGCAGGCCAGAGACTAATCAGTCGTGATCCTAAGCGTGCAGAGGAATCTCTCGCCAGTATCGGTGAGACAGGACGTTCAGCGTTGGCGGAAATGCGTCGCATTCTCGGCGTATTCGATACTCGACCGCTCAATGAGGCTGGCAAGCAACAGCTAGCGCCCCAGCCCGGCCTGAGTGACATCGATGCGTTGCTGCAAGGGTGCCAAAACGCAGGGATGCGCATTGTTGACAAGCGCCAACTCCTTGGTCTCAACGGCCTTCGGCACTTGGTCGGCGGCGAAATCGAGCTACGTGCAGAAATCGAACTAGATGCAGGAATCGAACTTGCCATATTTCGTGTGATTCAAGAAGCGCTGACCAACGTGTTGAAGCACGCTGGTGCCGCAACGGTAACGCTTCGATTGGAGACCTTTCCAGATGATGACCAAACGCTCCACTCAGCGGGCACCGGGTATTCCGCCAGGCTGACGGTTCGCGATTGCGATGCTTCAGGCAATATTGCTACAACGGAACCGGCAGATGGCGTCACGTACCTGTTTTTGGAAATCGCTGACGACGGTTTGGGGCTGGCAGCCTCGAAACCCGGCGACGCACTGGGTCGAGGAATGATTGGCATGCGCGCTCGAGTCGATTCCGTAGGCGGCCACTTTCACGCTGGTCCAAAACCGGGCGGAGGGTGGATTGTCCGGGTCACGATTCCACTTCAGCGGATTGGCATCAAAGCAGATGAGACAACCGAAGCAAGCGTCCCTGCAATGCGCGCCCCTGCACTACGCGTGCTTACATGAGCGCGCCGATCCGAGTTTTGGTGGTCGACGATCAGCGACTGGTTCGT
>JAYTWN010000016.1:0-10527 GCA_043743435.1 Acidimicrobiia bacterium | reverse complement strand
CTCCGATGAGGACCCAAGAGCGGCGATAAGGATCGTTGATTTTCCATAACCGGCTCCCGCTACAACAGAGCGTTAAAAGTTCCCCGGGACGGTTCAGGTAGGACCCTAACATTGTTGGTATCGTTCATTGTATGAGTTTGAATATCAGCATTACGATTCCACTTCAGGCTAAGCAATTTGTCGACCGTGAGGCCAAGCGAAAGGCCTGTTCGCGATCTGCGTACATTTCGTTGTTGATCAAGGAAGCGGAGGCTCGGGCATACACCCAGGAACTGAACGAGTGGCAAGATTTGCTGAGCGAAGATGAACGCGCGGCTGAAGAAGCATTTATAGACCGCTCCGCTTGTGTTGGCTTCTCATCGCTTGTCGAGGCAGACCCAACAGCTCAACTATGAAACGCGGGGATCTTTACATGGTCGACTTTTCTGGAAGCGGTCAGGGTGAGCCTTCTGGTTATCACCCAGCTGTGATCGTGTCATCCGATGCGATCAACGACAGTCGCATTAGCGCTGTGATCTTGATGGCAGTCTCGTCAACACGCCGCCCTCGAAGCGTGTTGATCGCAAGCGGGATCGCGGGTTTGGAGACTGAATCGTGGGCGAACCCAGCTCACCTCGTAACTGTGAACCGTGACCGTTTCCGCCACTCGTTCCGAGGATCTCTCCCCCCTCAGATTATTAGTGAGATCGATGCCGCCCTCATTGGTGCGCTCGGACTGTAAGTCTGCTTCGCCCTTAAAGTGCTTTGGAGGCTTCGATTAAGCGAACTTCGTGGATTGGTTTTTGGAGTGCTTGTAGGGCGTATCAATAAACCGGCTGTGGCTCAGTTAGCAACCAAAGCCGCTTCGGGATTCTCTTTCGAATCGGCAATGTGAAACGGGCCGAAACACGTTCTCGAAAAATCACTGAGTACGTAGCTGCGCTGTCGATAGGAGTTGACCCAATCGCGAAGTCACACCATGCAGTTGAGCGTCGATGATGAAACGCGCGGGTTACCCGGCATAGCGATCAACGTAGCGCCGTGGACGGGGTCAGTGGAATGTCGGACGTCAACGATCACGGCTATCGGGTCGTCGCCGCCGGGGGTGGACACAGCCCACCTTGCGTTAGAACTGCGAAGCCTTAGCGGCCGTAGGTATACGTTGGGTCGGTGGTGCGGAACCATCGATCCCAGATCACCGTGAAAAAGCCGAAGTTGACACCGGGATCGAGGTGATGCTGGGCGTGAAAGATTGGCGTGGCCACGTAACGAAAGATCCGCAATTGTTTCCAACGCTCCGGCACCGGGTCCACTCCGGTGTGTCCTAGCGTACCGAAAAGCAGATTTATCCCCGCAAAAACGACGATAGCCAGCGCGCTTAGGGAATGCCCGAGCACCGAGGCGGCAGCTATCACCGCGATCCACCCAACCCCGAATCCGAAGGTCTCAATAGGGTGAAGGACGAACAACACGATCGGCCTCGGTTCGACGTAACGATGATGAAAGGTGTGGATCAACGGAACCAGGGACTGTCAGATTGTTTGTGTAAGCGGGCGCTAATTTGCACTTCCGCAAAGTGAGTCCACCGCGTGAAGAAGTACGGGTGTTCGGTGCAAGACGTTTCAATCCGCACTTCTGCGAGGTGGCTTTCCGGAGCCCGATCGCGGACTCACGTGTCCAACTCTGGCGGCGTGTTGTTCAAGTGTTGGTAATTGCGGGCGCCGGCCCAGCTATTCGTGGCTGAGTAAATGCTTGAGTGCGGTGAGGCTGTTTGCGGCCACTACGCGTTGTGTGAGTTCTTTAACGGTGAGTTTCATTGGGTTCGCAATATTGTTGTTTTTGCCCGATTGTCTGAATGATCGCGAGAGATGTAACATACAGTGATGTAACATACAGTGATGTAACATACGTCGATGAGATTTGTCGGACGATCGGCTTTAATGGCCTCGCTCACTGCACAGTTCAACGAGGTTGCGTCCTCTGGTGCTGGGAAGTTACTTATCGTGCGGGGCCGCCGTCAGGTGGGCAAATCCCGGCTCTTTACCGAATTCATTGGCAGATCGGGTTGTAGCCACGTGTTTTTCACTGCCGTGAAATCGGCGACGCTGACCGCTCAACTCGACGCCTTTCGCCGGGAGGTTTATGAATCGGTTCCCAGCCTGCCTGAAGCAAGCGCGTTGTTTGATTCCACGCCAGCGAGTTGGTCCGATGTGTTCGGTCGAGTCCGGTTGGCGGCACAATCAGGTCCGATAGTTGTGGTGATGGATGAGTTCCCATGGGCAACTGCCGCGGATCCAAGTTTGGAGGGTGCACTTCAAGTTGCATGGGATCGTTACTTGCAGCATTTGCCGGTGTTGTTCGTTCTGATTGGGTCTGATTTGGCCATGGTGGAGCGCATCGTGGAACACGATCGTCCTCTGTATGGGCGGGGGCAGGAGCTGATCGTGAGGCCGTTTAACCCGGCAGAAGTAGGGTCTGCCTTAGGGGGCATGTCGGCGATGAAGGTGTTCGATTCCTATCTCTTGACCGGTGGCTACCCCAAGTTGGTTGACGAGCTTGCCCGAGCGGCGAGTGTCGAGCAATATCTAGCAGTGGGGTTGAGTGATGAGAATTCGAACCTCATTGTTGTGGGTCAGCGATCGCTCGACGCAGAGTTTCCGCCGGAGGCCCAAGCTCGAAGGGTTTTAAGCGCAATCGGTGGACACGAGATCGGCCATGCAACATTCTCCACCACGGTCGAAAAGCTGGGCGACGGAACTTCGAGCGGCACTGCGCTGTCGCGAGGTCTGCAGCTTCTCGTTGAGGATAAACACGTTGTTTCGATTGATACTCCTGCGGGGCGCGATGCTGCGGCGCGGTTGCGCCGATACCGAATTGTTGACCCATACCTACGGTTCTGGTTTCGGTTCATCGAACCGCAGCTTGCCAACGTGGCACGTGGCCGAAGCGACTTAGCGATCGATGTAACTAGGCGAGACTTCTCGACGTGGCGTGGCGTAGCAATCGAACCGATCGTGCGAGAGGCAATTGTGCGTTTGGCTCCAACAATGGAAGGACTGTGCGAAATTGTTACAACTGAGGCTTGGTGGGATCGCGTAGGCCGTCACGAAGTTGACGTTGTTGGCGCCAGCGCGGTTGGCCGCGTGGTTGCGATTGGTTCGATCAAATGGCGTGAGCGTCGACAGTTCAGCGTAGAGGAGCTTGAAGAGTTGGCCGGTAACCGGGCCGTGGTGCCTGGAGCGGGTGGAGCGAAGTTGTCAGCAGTTTGCCCGGCAGGCGCCAGATCTCGCGCCACTCCGGACATCGTTCTTGACGCGGATTTGCTGCTGTCCGCTTGGACGTAAGGCGAGCATCGTTTGATCGGCTGCCACCACCGTGCGCATTTGATTCCGACAAAGCCCAACTTCTTTGATGAATCGATAGCGGCGTCTGCGTCCCAAGTCGGTTAAAAGTTGTAGCTGTCGGTGGGGTCGGTGGCGGTTGCCTCCGGGACTGAGGTGGGGGCTGGCGTGGTTTCAATTGGAGCGAAGATGAGCTTGGGTGGGTCTTGGGTTGGCGCGGTGTCCTTGCCGGTGTTGGCGGTTTGTGAAGCTGCGGCACTGGCTGTTGCCCCACTGGCTTTTACGGAACTTGCTGCGTTTGCGGCGGCTTGGCGTTGGCGGGCTGCTTGTGCCTCCGCTTCGGCTTCGAGGAACGATTGGCGTTTCCCTTCCGCTTCACAGGTTTCGGCTGTTTCGTCGTAGGTTCGGGCTTCACGGGTTAGTTCGTCGGTGTCGGTTGTTGCTTGTTGCGCCACATAACGGATGGTGCTTGCGACGTCGTGCATGTCAGCGTCGGTGCGCTGGGCTCGGTCGCCGCCCCAGGTAGTTGCGTCGAAAACTTGGGTTAAGGGTGACGACGATGCCGCCAAGGTGGTTGCTGTTTCTTGCAATTGTGCCGCGAGGGTGCGAAGTTCAGCGGCCTTCTCACGAGCCATTGATGCTTGGGTAAACCAGTCGACACTGGTAGTCATGGCTAACTGTTACCAAGAAGCATGCGTTGAGCGTAGGCGAGTTCCGGGCCGTTGCAAAGGGGTCAACTCGCGTCTGCGGTGCCCACGCGAACACCTCTTACCGTAGGTGTGCCTACTGATGCCACACAAGTTGCAGGAGAGGTCAACTTTCGTCTGCGGGGCCCACAGCTGAGGGCAGAAGCTCATCGCATTTCGCGATGCGAATAGGGGATTGGTCCTGCCTGGAATACTTCGGTCCGAACACGAACGAGCTCCTAGCCTCGGGCCACCCATCGCGACGACGATCCCACCCGCATGCACAAAGCCAATCGGAATTGTGCACAAGCACACGCGGACGTGCACGCACACACTACCCAGCCAGCGCAAGACCAAGCCTCTTGACGCCCGCGAGGCGCGAGCGCGTGTTGACCTCTGTGCAAGTTGTGGTGGGATCGTTAGGGTTGGGTGATGTTGCGAACACACGGAATGCAATTGGGGTTCCCAATCCGGCTTGCCGGTTGGAAAAGGACCCACTGGTGGGACTCGAAGCGGAGCGGAGATTGGGCCCGCCGGATCGACACAGGGTTTCGATGAGTTTGGTGATGCCTGGGGAGCGACGGAGCGAGCTTGATCGGGTGCGGGCCACCTCGCCGGTTCTGGCCAGAACTCCGGTTGCTGCGAGAAACTATGTGAACGTAGAGAAGTTGTTGGAAGATGTCGTCCGCTTCCATGCGCTGCGGGATGTGATCTTGTTGGGCTTGGATGATTTGGATCTTGCATCGGTGAGGGCTTGTAAGCCGATTCGATCGATGCCGGCTCGTGGCTCCATGGTGCATTTGTTGACGGTGATTCGCGATGCTGAGGCGATGGCTCGCAAGATTTGGCAAGAGGAGGTTGCGGCTTCGGGGGTAGTGACACCAAGGCTTGCGGGCTTACTAGTGAAAGCAGCGGCCGCGGATGCACAAACGGTGCAACGGTTAGTGAAGCGTGATGGCAAAAGCTTGAACGATGCAGAGTACGACGAATTGCTTAACGTGCTGGATGGAGCCGTTGTTGATCCTGACCGTGGTGGTCTCGGTGTGGCTGAGTATGCGAGGGCATTTGTAGATGGTCTTGATCCGAAGTTGTTGCAACGGTTGCTTGTCGAACTGAGGGAGGCACTATCGCCGGCATATCAGGGAACCGGTAAGCAGCTGCGAGCTGAAAAGGTTTTGCATGAACTACGGATGCTGTTTGCCTGCGTGTTGAGTGGTTCTGCTGCTGAAGTTCCTGGGTTGGTGGCTCATCTCGATGGGCTTTCGGTTGAGTCGTTGAATTTGTTGTTACTGCCTGAGCCTGCGCCGTGGAAGTTGGCGCGGATCAGTGATGTTTGGTTGGGTCGGATTGCGGTGCGAATTTTATCTGATGGGGCTTCGTTGCACTCGACGGTGGCGGATTTTGGTGGGGATCAACTGCTGCCTTCGCCGAGGATGACGGTTTTGCGTCTTCTTGCTGAGAGCCAGACCCATGGGGGACGGGCGTTGGCTGACTATTTGAAGCCGCTATCGCTCAACGAACGCGACATGAATCTTGCCTCGAATCGTATGCTCGCGTTGCTTTCTCCGAACTCGTTCTTTGACAAAGGGTCTACTGGACTCCGCCACGCCTCGCTCGATGAAGAAGCCCTGGCCGCTGAGGTTGTGAAGAAGCACTTCCTTTCCGAGTTTGGTTCTACCGATAGTGCTCGGGTAGCCGCTGCGGGTGAAGCGTTGGAGTTAGTGATCAACGGTATTGGGAGTTTGAATGCCGTGACCAAGCCGATGACGCAATCTTTGGCGTGGGCATTCTCGGGCCTGATGACACATCCACTGATTAACCAGCAGTTGTTGGCTTCAGTGTCGAAGGTTCGTGGCACCGATAATGCTTGGAAGGCCGGAAACAACGACGGATTCGATCCTGGCAATGACCAGTTGTTTGCCTTTCTTGGTTTGCTCGCCACCGATGCTGGAGGAACCCGTATCGTTGCCGGGTCAATTGGCCCAATGATTACTTCTACGGCGAAGCTTTTCAACAGGTTGCCAACCCGAGAGACTCTTGCTGAGGGTGCGGGGTATATTCTCGGAGCGATGCAGGCTCAAGTTGATCGGGACAATGCTTCAAGACGTAATTTGGTCGAAGGTTTGGCTATGAGTGCAACGGTTCTGGCCGCTTCGGCTGGTGGTTTGGTGGGCGGGCCAACGGGTGCAACGGCAACAGGATTTCTCGGTTCCGGCATTGTCGATTTCCTCGCAGCAAAGCTCAGTAGCGACCGTTACCCCGCCGGCGTTGCTTTTGGGACGAAAGAGGTCGAGGATTACTTCAAGCAAGTTTACGTCTTAGCGGCGTTTCAATGGCTTGACGAAGCGACGAAAGCCAAGGTCGTTAGTGCCTTGAAAGCGGACTCGATGGCACCCGCGTCTGAGCGGTTGAAGGCCACCTACAAAGTTTCGTATGTGCCATCTGGACCAAACGGTCAGACTCGTTTTGAGCTGAATCTCACGAACCTCGACACATTGAAATCCGTCGATCTCTACGAGGTTCTTAGCTTGCTGGCTGATACTGCATCAAGTGACAACGAAGGTGATACGCAAACGACGATAAAACGCTTTGCGCTGTCAGGTGCCCAAAACGCTGCCAAAACCCGGGAGCGGAAGGCATGATCCACCGAAGCAAGTTCGTGCGCTTGGCAATCGCGCTGCTCCTTGTTACGGGAATTGGGGCAGTGTTTGCGTATCGAGCCTCGAGACAGCCTGAAAAAAATGACGAGTTTTGCTCAGGTGGCCCGGCTTGTCTGCAGTACATGACTATCTCGGCAAGCTTTGATGCCTTGCCGTTGGAGATCCAAAAAGTTTTGCGGGGTTACTCCGGAAACACAACGGGTTACGAGTACCTCATTGGTGATGATGGGCAGACATACATTGAATTGATAAATTTCGCTGACAACAACGCAGCTCGGCCTCGCAGAAGGCGCTACTACTCTATCCAAGCATCCCTCAAGAACAATGAGGGATTTGAGTTGACGGATTTGAACAAGCGTTTGAGCTCCGCGAAAACCGGGTACCGGGGGTCTCCGGCTTGTGATTTGCAGAATCCCTCACGATTGCTGAACTTGAATGAGACGAAGGTTCGTCGATGTTTGCGGGCGTTCTATTTGTCGCTGTACGTACCGGAGTTCAATGAGCGAACGCGTAAGTTGTTCGCCGATGTGAAGGTCCAATACTCCGATGGTACGACGGGCCGGATTTCTTTTGTTCGTCCGAAGTTGACTGATTCTGATTTGGCCAAGATGATTTCAGCCTTGGAACGTTTCGATGCAAAGGCCCGGTCGCTCGGCGGATACCGGTAGTGCATCTAACTCATTCGTGAGGCCTCTTTTGGTCGAGCAGGTGTTCGATATTAAGCTTGATCAAGTGGCGGCAATCTCGACAACGCCGAGATTACCGGTAGCGGGTGATGCATCTCGGTGCAGTTCGTTCTCGACTTCGGTCAGCGTGACGCGTAGCTTGTGGATCGTGTCGTCACCGAGGGTTCCGGAGAGCTCTGCTTTGCGCGTACTCTTTCGGACCAAGCTCCTGCCATGGAGCCTGCGATGGTCACCGCTGCAATACGGTTCTTGCAGGAACGTTGTGCTGTCTTGCAAGCCAAGCGACTTGCAGGATCATCCTTACAGCGCTTCGGCGGCGCGTACTAAACGAATCCTTGGGTTGTTTGTGGATAGATCTTGAAGGGTTTGGTCGAATCCCGAGCGAGAGAACAGCATGATGATGGAGTTGGCCGTGACCGGGAGGCCGGCTTGCTCAAGGGCTGGGATTTTGAATTCGGTTAGGTCGTTGTAGACCTCGACACTCATTGGCTTGGTTGTCCATTTGGCTTCGCCGATCACAACCACTTTGCCTCGTTTCAGGCCTACAACATCTATTTCTTCGCTCGATCGATTGCCGGTTCGTCGTTCGGAATTAAGTGCTGGTCCCCACCATGCCCCCACCGTGGTTGCTAGTCCCTCGCGCCTCACATACTCAGTGCACCACAGCTCGAATTGGTGAGCTACGTGTTCGTTTATGAGCGGTGCAATTTCGTCGGTGAAAAGTTGTAGTCCGGAGAGGCCTGATTCGAGATCCGCTTGGTGAGGAAAGACAAAGCGGAACCAAAACTGCAGGAACGGATCTGCCAGGTGCCAGTTACTTTGCCGTGAGGTGTCGCTCGAACCAATTGGCCGTTTCCTCTCGATGAGGCGCATTGTTCGTAGGGTTTCCAAGTACTTCGCAACCGTCGACGATTCACTGCGAAGTTTTTGGCCAAGTTCGTGCATGTCCTTGTCTCCGGAGCTAAGCAACTGCAGGAGACCGAAGTACATTGCGGGCTGGCGTAGCTCTTGTTCGATGATTGAGCGGCCTTCGTTCCACAGTGGTGCGTTGGGGCTAAGCATGGCTTTGTCAACCGTGGGACCCAGGGGGCCTTCGCCAAGCAAATTCAGGTACCGTGCAACTCCGCCAGTGATTGCGTAACGCTCGAATCGCTGGATTGGATCGAGCTTGCCAAAGAACGGGTTTGCATCGGCGTACGAGAGCGGACGTAACTCAAAGGGCTGAAGGCGACCATGAAGCGGGTTTCGTTCGGCAAAAAGTGAAGTCATTTGCGAAACGATCGAGCCCGAGATGATCAGACGAGTGCGGGACCGTCCGCCATCTTCTTCGAGTACCGCTTGGATTCGGCTGAGGGTGCGATCAGCTTCTGCGGATGTGGACGGGAGGAGGTAGGGAAACTCGTCGATTACTACGACGATTGGTTCGGTGCGCCCGAGGTCGAGGATCACCTTGATCAAATCGGCGACATCGTGTAGCCGAGGTGTGGCGCCGACCGCAGGAGCGAGTTGCTCAGCGAAACGATCGAATTGCAGTCCTTCGGCGAGGCGCTCAGCCACCAACACGAGCCCCGGTTTTCCGTGGGTGAATTTACGCAGAAGCCAAGATTTGCCAACTCGGCGACGTCCATAAACCGCAAGAGGAATTGGGTTCGCTGAGGTGAACCATTCGGAGAGAAATTGCAGTTCTGCGCACCGATTCAGAAATCGGTCTGCCGCTGGCCACTCGAAAAGATCCATAAGTGAGTCTACCGTAAGTTACTTGGGAATCACTTATCAGCCACCTCTTCTGACGAAGGACCGCTGCCCATGTTGATCGTGCGTGATTGATCGGAACCGATTTCCGGTCATTCGTGGCGTAACTCTTACTGAAACGAGGGAGCTGATGCTTGAAGGGAAGCGTTATCATAAAACTCATGACAAAACTCACGACAATCTCCGTGACTACTGAACAGCACGAGCAGCTTAGAGAGATGGCATCGAAGGACGGCATTGCTATGTGGGAGCTTATTGAACGGTTCCTGCGCCGAGAACGTCGTCGCAAAATTGGCCAAATGTTGATTGAGACAAATGAGAACCTGACCCCGTCGGAACGGCAGTTCGAGCAAGCGGTAGTTATCGCTGGTAGCAGGAGCGTTCGAGATGCGCTCCGGTGACGTTTACCGGGTCGATTTTGGTACGCCTATTGGCAGCGAGGCAGCGTTTGTACGGCCCGCAGTCGTAGTGACTGATGACGACGTTCTCGAATCCATTTCTACGACCTTTCAAGTAGTTCCTTTCACTTCGACCGTGCGTAAGTGGCCAACCGACGTTTCCAGTGAATGGGGTGAGGCCCAAGTGCACCTCGTGACGACGGTTTCAGAATTTGCCGCCAACGAGCACCTCGGAAACGTAGGGCCGGCCAAACTCAGCGCCCTTCGTGAGGTCCTTTCAGATCTTCTGGGCATGGCCAACTGATCGCGTTGCCGTAACTCTGCGGAGCTAAGGCGCAGTGACGCGTTCGATTCGCTCTTCTTCTTTCGACGGAACCTAGTGCCGACTCTTGCCGTGTCCGGATTGTGCTGGGCACTGCGGGGTCATAGCGTGTAAATACAAGTGAAATGTACACGTAAATGCTAGTGTTATTGATGTGTAAATGCTAGTGTTAAGCTCATGAACAGGGCTTATGTTCGGCGTGTGCTTGATGACGAGTTGGATGAGTTGTTTCCCGATCTGGCCGCGATTGCGGTGGAGGGGCCGCGTGGTGTGGGGAAATCGGCGACGGCGCTTCGACGAGCGGGAACCGTAATTGCTCTGGATGACCCTGACCAGTTGGCTCTGCTCGACGCTGATCCCGCGCGGCTCGATACGCTGCGCACCCCCGTCGTGATTGACGAATGGCAGCGGTTGCCGCGTTCGTGGGATTTGGTACGCCGCTCCGTCGACATGAACTCGGCGGGTGGACGATTCATCCTCACCGGTAGCGCTGCGCCAAGACAGGCTCCTGCGCATTCAGGGGCCGGGCGAATAGTGCGGCTTCGAATGCGGCCGCTGGCATTATCCGAACGTTCGCTTACTGATTCGCCGACCGTGGGTCTCGGCGAACTCCTCACCGGAACCCGTCCTGCAATCACTGGCCGCTCAACGCTCAATCTCGCTGACTACACCCATGAAATCGTTGCTTCGGGATTTCCTGGGA
>JAYTWN010000015.1:0-7890 GCA_043743435.1 Acidimicrobiia bacterium | reverse complement strand
GAACCGAAGGAAGCGCCATGTACATGATTCGCTTTTCACCGCGATCAATCGCAGATGTCGTTGGCGACAACACTTCAGCAACCAGACATGGGGCGCTCTGGGAATGCGAATCTTCGGGCTCATCACAGCACACCATGACGTCGGGGTAGTAGTGCCTTTTTGCGTTGATCCGGAGTCGGACGCCCTCGATACTCACTTCGCATAGCCCGTCACCGGCGGCTCGTCGTAAAGCGACAAACAAGTTGCCGGCCACACGGTTGTGTCGAATCGAAGCGCCGGTCATGGCCCGGACTACGCCATCAACAAACTCGTGTTTCGTATCAGCCGCCAACTCGAAAGCTACGTACTCGTCCTCGGAAACGTAAGCAACGGCAAGATCACTCATGACCAAAACTTACCAGCTGCGACCGCGAAGCCGACGGGCCCTACAGCGGCAAACGGTCTAGTAGGCGGTGCGGGAGGGCGGCAAGTTCGGCGTGGGTGGGTGACGCTGGGAACGAAGAAAGGGCGGCGACGGCTTGGTCGGCGTAGGTGCGGGCCACAAGAAGGGCAGCGTCGACACCGGTTGAGGCGCGGACCAGTTTTCGGACTTGGTCAACCGAGGCACGTTCCACCCCGGCGGTGAGTGCGGCTTTGAGCTCGTCGGCCATGGAGGGATCAAGAAACGCCCGCAAAACTGGCAAGGTGTAAACGCCTTCCACCAGATCGTTGCCTGCGGGTTTGCCCAACTGCTCGTCGGTGGCAATCAGGTCGAGAATGTCATCGGCGATCTGAAAGACCATGCCGACGCAGTGACCGTACGACGTGAGTGCATCAACTTGGGCAGGCGTTTGGTTCGACATAAGGGCGCCAACCTTGCAAGCGGCAGCCATCAGCGAGGCAGTCTTTCCGTCGATAGAGACGAAGTAATTCTCCTCGGTTCGTTCCTGGGAAAACAGCGACACCAACTCACCGACTTGACCCTTGCATAACTGCCCAATCGTGAAGCCCAACAACGCCGAAACCTCAACGCCAAGCCGAGCGGCGATTTGGGCGGAAACAGCCAAGCAGTAACAACTACCAAAGAGGTTCGTGGCCTTCTGCAACCCACCTACCTGCCGGAGTTGATGAATACACCCAGGACAATCTTGCATTGACTGCATGCTTTCTGGGTTCCGCTAACACAAGTGTGCTCGGAGCTTGACGATTTAACGTTTTTTCGGTGATTTGTAAGATTTTGCTTGCGTTCCGGGGGGGGGCCGACCCAAATAATTAGAGGCCGCCTACCGCGGCAGCATCCGAAGTTATCGGCAAATCGAGAAAGCGAGTAAGCACTGCCCCCCTGTTTGTTACAGCAGAAATTCCCTCGGCGACTCGCAACACTGCTGTTCAGAAGTGATCCTGAAAATCTCCAAAAGACCAATCCGGTGAAATTTAGATTCGACACTTCTCCGAAGCCAGGGTTAACAACAAACCAGAAAACGAAAGAATCCAATGAACAGCTCGGAAAAGACACAACCCGTTGATGCAAACAGAGAGACTTTGAAGGAGCGCACGCAACGCAGGAATTTTACAAAAAGGAAAGTTCCGGCGTTGGTTTTGAGTTCGGCTTTCGTATTCGGCTGTCTTGCAGTGTTGGGAACGGCGCAATCTCCCGCCCAATTGCTGCTCCCGGATTCAAGTCCATCCGGCGACTTTGGTAGTCCCGCTAATGCAACTGCGACGACAATTCCCAAGTTGGTCAAACGGGAAAGTCTCGCCGACAGCATCGTCATTGCCGAAGCCATCACAAATTCGAGGAGAAGCCATCTTGACGACTGGTCGGGATTTCGCGTCGGAGAAAATGGGGGAACTACGTCAATCCAGATCTTGGCCAAACCGGGTGCTGTTGCGTCTATCCGCAAAGAGCTGAGAGATCTTCTTAGCGATCGCAAGGTCGAAATCGACATTCAACCCAGTATGGCGAACGAAAAGGAACAGCTTGCAGCTGTTGAAAATGCGATCTCAGGGTCGAATGTATCTTCCGCCTATTTCGATCCCTTCAGCGGAAAGTTGCACATCCGGCCACAAAAAGGGAAGGCGTTCGACGGGAACTCTGTCGCCTCGATCCGGGGCAAATCCAGCTCCGGGCGTCTAAAGGAGGCGCTAATCCAGGTCGAGGAACCGGAGTCGCTTATCCCGACAGCTGGCGGGGAAGCGGTCCGGGTACGCCTTGCTAACGGCACACTGCAAACTGGCGTCCATTGTACGTCTGGCTGGGGAATCTACCGACCGAGCGATGGTGCTTGGGGTTACATGACTGCCGGGCACTGTTATGCAATGGGCACGCAAATAAATGGATCGACCGTTTCCAACTACCACCTCTCGGGAAACATCGCGAGCGGTCAACTTTCGACCTCTACGAGTGCTCGTAAAACAGCGTATTACTGGGATCATGTAGCCGTTTACAACTACGGATCCTGGAACACCTTCACCGGAGATGCTGTTGTCGACATGGCTGCAAACAACGCACACCTTGGCCAAGGACAAGGTGTTTGTTGGTACGGAAGAAGCACAGGAAGGGTTTGCGGAACTACTGGCCCAGTAAACGTTGTGTTGAACATTTCCACCGGAGCAAATGGAGTACCGGGCCAGCCGTACACACTTTACGGCTTTGAGCTACCAGGGGTATGTCAAGCAGGCGACAGTGGTGGACCGCTTTGGCTCCCACCTTCCACGAGCAACCCCAACTCTGCATCCTCCCTCCCGCTCGGATACGTCGTGGCAACCACTGCCTCACACTGTTACGGGCTGTCACTTGATGACGCTCTTAGCCCACTCGGAATGGGTTATATCCTGCTCCTCTGACACAACGATAAGAGAAATTCGCCTGGCGAGGGGTGAGCGAGTAACGCGCTCACCCGTTGCGCCGGGGTCATTGGTTGGTTCAGCACCCAATCTGGGGCTGCATAATTATATTTGGAGGGCAAATTGATTAAGGTTGGATTTAGATTTTCGATAGTTGCATTGTTGTCGATTTTTTTAGCTGCTCAAAGTTCTGCTTCCGCATCAGGGATGCGAATGTCGAAAAACTCATTAACTGTTGATGACGTTATACGGGAGGCTGAGCTGCGATGCGTGCCGATCACGTCAGTGGACAGCCAACCGACGGGTTGGACGCTGGAAACGACGAACGAACGCGACCTTCGTAGTTTGGTTGAGCGATTAGGAGTTCCCGGTATTGCAGTTCGCCCCTCTCCTTCGGCGTTGATCGTCCAGCGATGGCCAGCGGACAAAACTCCAGCGACATTGCCTTCGTTCGCTGTCGCTGCGCGTGTGACACGCAAAGGAAAGACCTTGACCTTGACTGCGCCCGCATCTGTCCAGCGTCGCTTGAACAGCAGTGGCGGAAATATCTTTTTCCTCTATCAACGACAAACGGGCGGTTGGGAAGAAATCGGTTTTGCTTCAAAGCCAGCTCGCGGATGTAAGCCAGCCTGGCTGTCACGTGGGGCTGAAAGTTCCTACGCGTACAATTCTTCTGTTCCTGTTTTTCCTGGAGACAAGACTCCATGGAAGGAGATAATTGAAATTCCCAATTTGCCTTCGGGGGAATACGCCATCGCAACCAATATCGAGGTGCTGAAAGCTCCAACGTCTCGGGCTGGCGGGTTCTTTCGAATCTGAGCCACAAAGACCTATTCTGTTGTTGAACTCCTGCTGGCCTATTAGTTAGTATCAGTCCACTCGCAGGCTTTCCGGGAAATTGGCCCATTTGACCTAAACACCCCACCCGAAATCGCCCGAGCTATCGAGGTTTGACAGCGCTACCCTTAATGGTGGCGTCCCAGTTTGTCGAACCCCCTTACCATCCCCCACCGCTACGACATGGGACCACGGCACCACTCGCCGCATGAGAGTTGAGTGCAGATTGGGGCGGGCCCGGTTTACAAAGGCAGGCGGTCGAGCAGGCGGTGTGGGAGGGCGGCGAGTTCTGCGTGGGTGGGTGATGCGGGGAACTGGGCCAGGGCAGCAACGGCTTGGTCGGCGTAGGTGCGGGCCACGAGTAAAGCAGAATCGACACCGGTCGAGGCACGGACCAATTTGCGGACTTGGTCGACCGAAGCACGTTCAACACCCGCGGTCAAAGCGGCTTTGAGCTCGTCGGCCATCGACGGGTCCAAAAAGGCTCGCAACACCGGCAACGTATAGACGCCTTCCACCAAATCGTTGCCTGCGGGCTTGCCCAACTGCTCATCGGTCGCAATCAGGTCGAGAATGTCATCGGCGATCTGAAAGACCATGCCGACGCAGTGACCGTACGACGTGAGCGCATCAACTTGGACAGGCGTTTGGTTCGACATGAGCGCGCCAACCTTGCACGCAGCAGCCATCAGCGAAGCAGTCTTCCCGTCGATAGAGACGAAATAGTTCTCCTCGGTGCGCTCCTGGGAGAACAGCGACACCAACTCGCCAACCTGACCCTTACACAACTGCCCAATCGTGAAGCCCAACAACGCCGAAACCTCAACGCCAAGCCGAGCGGCAATTTGGGCGGAAACGGCCAAGCAATAATCCCCGGCGACGATGGCCGCGAAGTTTCCGTATCGAGCATTGGCGGTTTCGACGCCACGTCGGGTGGCCGCTTCGTCCATCACGTCATCGTGATAAAGGGAACCAAGGTGGATGAGCTCGCACGCCACTGCCCCGTCGACCACCTGATTGGAGACTTGCGAACCTGCGCTCGAACCCCCGTCGGCACCCAAGGCTAGGTAGGCAGATGCCAGTGTGAGGACAGGACGGAGCCGTTTTCCGCCTGCCTTGATGAGGGTATGGGCGACCTCAGTGAGGAAGGCATCATCGGTGGCGACCGAGTCACGCAGGGCATCTTCGACCCGGTGAAGGTCGGCTTCTAGCGATTCGAGATCCAAGGGCAGTGCGGCGGCCACGAGGTCAAGGCTACGGCACCGGTCCATCAATGCCACTTTTCTGCGGTGTGTCGTTTCGCTCAGCCTTTGCTTAGCCTTCGCTCAGCCTTCGTTGAGACTTCTAGCGCCCTTTCCCGCAAGACTTCCCTTCAGCCTCCGGTCAGCCTCTAGACCCAAGCTTTTGAACGCCCAAGAAAAAACGATGGTCACTCAACTTGGGGTTCAAGATGGCCGATGATGGACGCAAGCAGTACCGAAGGTGTGACGGAAAATCTAGCAACACGGGCACAACTTGGGCGTCGCAATGGTTGAACTTCTCTGAAGGTTGAGGAATCACACCGCTGTAGCTCCGGGTTGGCCGGTAAGCTAAGTGATCCTTTCCGCCTTCCCCACTTTGGAGGCTTACGTTGTTCGAACGCTTTACTGACCGGGCCCGCCGGGTCGTCGTCCTCGCTCAGGAGGAGGCGCGCCTGCTGAACCACAATTACATCGGGACCGAGCACATCCTTCTTGGCCTCATTCACGAGGGCGAAGGTGTTGCCGCGAAAGCGCTTGAATCACTTTCCATTTCCCTCGAAGGCGTTCGCGCCCAGGTGGAGGAGATCATTGGCCAGGGCGGATCATCGCCATCGGGCCATATCCCTTTCACCCCCCGTGCCAAAAAGGTTCTCGAGCTCTCCCTCCGTGAAGCCCTGCAGCTTGGCCACAACTACATCGGCACTGAGCACATTCTCCTTGGCCTCATCCGTGAGGGCGAGGGCGTTGCCGCTCAGGTGCTCGTGAAGTTGGGTGCCGATTTGAGCCGTGTTCGCCAGCAAGTCATCCAGCTGCTCAGTGGCTACCAGTCCGGCGGCGCACCTGCTGGCGGCGAGGGCGGCAAAGGTTCCCCACAAACTGCCGGTGTTGGCGCTGGTTCAAACGCAGGCGAGACCCCACAGGGTTCCCTCGTTCTTGATCAGTTTGGCCGCAACCTCACCACAATGGCCCGGGAGAAGAAGCTTGATCCGGTTATTGGCCGTGAAAAAGAAATTGAGCGGATCATGCAGGTCCTCTCCCGCCGCACCAAGAACAACCCTGTGTTGATTGGTGAACCAGGCGTCGGCAAGACGGCCATTGTTGAAGGCCTGTCGCAGCGTATTGTTGCTGGCGACGTGCCCGACACCATCAAAGACAAGCAGCTCTACACGCTCGATCTTGGTGCCCTCGTAGCTGGTTCACGGTACCGCGGTGATTTCGAGGAGCGCCTCAAGAAGGTTCTCAAAGAGATCAAGACGCGGGGCGACATCATCTTGTTTATCGATGAAATCCACACCCTCGTCGGTGCTGGTGCCGCCGAAGGCGCGATCGACGCTGCTTCGATCCTCAAGCCCATGTTGGCTCGTGGCGAGTTGCAGACCATTGGTGCCACTACTACCGATGAGTACCGCAAGCACTTGGAGAAGGACGCAGCTCTTGAACGCCGTTTCCAGCCCATCAAGGTTGAGCAGCCTTCCGTGGCCCACACCATTGAGATCCTTAAGGGTTTGCGCGAGCGTTACGAAGCTCACCACAAGGTCACGATTACCGATCAGGCTCTTGTTGCTGCGGCGAACCTGGCCGACCGGTACATTGCTGATCGTCAGCTTCCCGATAAGGCCATTGACCTGGTCGACGAGGCCGGGGCACGTCTGCGTATCAAGCGCATGAAGACTCCTCCTGATTATCAAGAGATTGAGAACGAGCTTTCCAAGGTCCGCAAAGACAAGGAAGATTCCATAGAGAACCAAAAGTTTGAGGCTGCTGCGAAACTGCGCGATCTTGAAAAAGAACTTCTTGAGCGCAAGGTCATCAAAGAGGCCGAGTGGAAAGAAGCCGGAGTCGATCTGTTCGATGAGGTCGATGAGGAAGCGATTGCCGAAGTGCTGGCGATGTGGACCGGTATTCCTGTCTACAAGCTCACCGAGAAGGAAACCGAACGCCTTCTGCGTATGGAAGATGAACTTCACAAGCGAGTTATTGGTCAAGACGATGCCATCAAGGCCGTGTCGCAAGCCATCCGCAGAACCCGTGCCGGTCTCAAGGACCCCAAGCGTCCTGCCGGTTCGTTTATCTTCCTCGGCCCGACCGGTGTTGGTAAAACAGAGACCGCCAAGACGCTCGCTGAGTTCCTCTTTGGTGACGAAGATGCCCTCATCACGTTGGATATGTCCGAATACCAGGAGAAGCACACCGTTTCCCGTCTGGTTGGCTCACCTCCGGGCTATGTGGGATATGACGAAGGTGGCCAGCTCACCGAAGCCGTGCGCCGCAAGCCGTTCTCGGTGGTGCTGTTCGACGAAGTTGAGAAGGCTCACCCCGATGTGTTCAATACGTTGCTCCAGATCCTTGAAGATGGTCGCCTGACCGATTCGCAGGGCCGTGCGGTTGACTTCAAGAACACTGTGATCATCATGACCTCAAACCTCGGTACCGCTGATCTTCGCAAGGCCAACCTTGGATTCTCCAAGTCGTCGGAGGCTGTGTCTTACGAGAAGATGAAGGCCAAGGTCCAAGAGGCTCTCAAGGCGCACTTTCGCCCGGAGTTCCTGAACCGTATTGATGACACGATCGTCTTTCACGAGTTGTCGAAAGAAGAAGTGGTCATCATGGTGGACAAGATGGTTCGCCGTCTTGGAGAGCAGCTCAAGGGCCAGGGCTTCACGTTACAGCTCACCCCCGAGGCCAAGATTCTGCTCGCCGAAAAAGGTTACGACCCCACCATGGGTGCTCGTCCGTTGCGCAGGGCCATTCAGCGCATGTTGGAAGATCCACTTTCGGAGAAGCTGTTGCTCAAGGAGTTCTCGCCGAACCAAACGATCGTGGTCGATGTGGTCGAGGGCGAAATCTCCTTCACTGCCGTCGACGCAATCGTCGAAGAGCCACCAGCCGACGAGCCCCCTTCGGTTGAAGAAGTCGTGGTCGGCCCCACCGAGTAACTCTTGTTCGCTTCTGTTGTTGATCCAGCCCCCGTTACGGCGGGGGCTGT
>JAYTWN010000014.1:0-10164 GCA_043743435.1 Acidimicrobiia bacterium | reverse complement strand
GAGCTGTCCAAGCGGGAGCGGCCTCCGCGGCTAAGGCAGCCTCATGAACTTGCTGGGGCGTGATCACCGCCAGCTCAACAGGGCCACGCCGCAATCGACGACGCATATCCTCAACAATGGCCCGGGCTTCAACAATCCCAACGGCCGTATGCTCACGTACTACCTTGACAGCCTCAGAATCTCGATCCAACAAGATGAGCTCGCGAGCTTGCATCACATATCCGGGCAGATCGTCATCAGGATAGGGAACGCCCATCGCGCGATACAAATAGTCGATCTTGCGGGAAAGCCGATCGATGACTTGGCGCAATTCAACGTCGGTTAGCGAAGCTTGCAGAGGAACGGAATCAGGAAACATAAGAAAGGCTTTCGGGCAAGGAATCAGTTGAAACAACCTGAGTTGGAAGAACTAGAACCTTTGCCCCATCGACACGAGTCGCGAGAACCTGAAGCGATCAAGCAAAATTTCCTATTCTCTAGCCCCTAGCCCCTAACCACCTAGCCCCTAACCCCTAGCCGCGGGTGTTGGGTTAGCCCTCGACTTGATTCACTGGGGGAGCCCCAGCCTTAACCGCACCGCCCGTTGGGACCGCAGGTTCGGACGCTCCTCCCGACGGTTGAGCCGCAGGTTGCGCAGGTTGCGCAGGTCGCTCAGTTGGCGTCTTCTTGGCCGCCCCAGCCGGTACATCCGTCGACACTGCAGATTTTGAGGACGAAACCGCCGACTTCGGGCGACGAACCGTGGACTTTTTCTTCTTCGGTGGTTTTGTCGTCGGCGAAGCGGAAGGTTTGGCTCCAGAACCCACCGAAGCACTGTCCCCAGTCGACTCAGCCAGCGCAGCAGCTGCCCCTGCTGGATCAAGAAGTGAAGGGTCGATAATGGCCGGATCGGCTAAATCGGGGGTACTCGCCGGATCAACAAGAGGGTCGTCGCCAGCGAGTGGGTCAATCGTTGTTGTGGGGCTGGGGGAACTTGAAGTTCCAGTCGGATCAATCGCGTCGGGACTCGGGAGCAGTTTGGCGGAGTTGCTTTTTACTCCGGTTTTTATCGTGCGGGTAGGCACAAACTCGCGACCGGTCGGGCCAATTCGCTGGTCAACCACGATAATCCAAGCGAACTCGTCGCCCACGAAGGCGCAGTGAAACGACGTTGGACTGCTCGTTTCGGCGCACCCGTCATCTTGAACCTCGGCGCCCCAAGGCGTTCGGAAAACCGAATCAACAGCAGCCGCTGAAGCAAACCGAAGGGCGCGGGCACGATCATTTTCCTTCCACGCATCAAACAGATTCCGACTCGCCGATTGTGGAGTTTTTAAACCCAAGATGACCGGCGGAGTTGTCGTCGGCGTCACTGCCACAACAGGGACGGGGGCTGCTAGGGGGACTGCCCCTTCAGGAGGAATAGTAGGAACTGATCCGGGCAGCGTTGGTACCGGGCTCGAACCGCCAACTGCTCCCCCGGACGCAGAAACAGAGGCCGAATCGGACGCACTATTGGAAGCAGCAGCTATGGGATCGGAAGAGGCTGTCCTTGCTCCACTCGGATCTGCATCGCTTTCACCAGCACCGATGTTGGTGGCAGCGATTGGGGCTGCCGGTTTTGGGGAACTAGAACCGCTCAGCAACCGCATGGCCATGACCACGCCCACAGCCAAGGTGGTGACGCACAACGCAACCACGGCCGCGTTACCGCGTTCACCCGATGCAGCTGAGCGCTCGAACTTCGAGAACATCACTTCATCGTAGGTTCTTCTACTGCTCTGTGAAGCCGTCTTGCGTAGCCGCTGAAGATCTCGTCATCCAGGGCAAGGCGGATTGGGCGGGGGATTTGCTCCAAAAAGGGTTAAGAAACGGGCAATGGTGACCGATGGATCACTTGTGAAACCCTCAGACCAGAGCTTGGGCGCTGCCCCCAAAGAGAAAAAGACGACGCAGAGTCTTCTGGCCCTTGGCTCCAAAAAGGGTGACCGTGCGTTTAAAAAGGAAGCCAAACGCCAACGAAAGTTGGAAAAGCACTCCCCGAAACGCCCAAAAGTCAACAAACCAGCCCCACCGGCCACCAACGCCAAACCCGCAGGTGGCTTCTATGAACGCGGCGCAGGCCGAAGGGTAGGAATCGACACCGTCGCAGTTCGCTTCGACGGGTCAGTCCCGTGGACACCCAACGTGATCGAGATTCCCGCCTTCGGTGAAGAAGAAGGATTCAGCAACGAGGAGAAACGATCCCTCGTTTCACCCGTCTTTTGGTGTCGTCAGCTGATTCTGGCCGTGGCGTTTGCCGTATCTGCCTTGGTCATGAAGACCAACACCGAGCGACTTTTCGTGCTCTGCGTTCTCTTGACTATGGGACTGCCCGTAGCTGTCATTGTCCGGAGCCGAATCAAGCGACAAAATGAACTTCCACCTTGGATGCTCTTTGCCGACTCGGCCGTTGCGGTTGGTCTCGCGGTCGTGTCACCCTCGCACTTTTTCCTGGCCATTATTCTCGTGGCCTTCCAGCTCGTTGTTGGCGGAATGACCTTTGCGCCGGTCCAAGCCGGCGCTGCCACGGTTATGGCCTTTTTTGGATTGGCTGCAGCGCGTGCCTTCACTGATGACCTTGGCGCCGGGGATCTCGTCATGTTGGGAACGGTGGCCATTCTTGTGCCAGCCGTTTCCGTGCTCTCCCAACGACTTCGAACCACAGAACGCCAAATTCACCGCAAATATCTTGACCTACTTGGTGGCCTTGAGGCCGTGGCATGGGAGGCCGACCCGGAAACGCTTTGTCTCACCGCGGTAAGCCCGCAAGTTTCCAACATGTTCGGATTCGACCAAGTGCGCTTCTTGCGTTCGTGGCGCGAAATGATTCACCCCGATGACCAAGAACTTGAAGAGGCCAGTCGATTCGATGCGGTGCGCTCCGGGGCCCACTCAGTCGCCGTGGAATTCCGCATGGTTGACGCTGAAGGAATTACCCGCCACATCAGAAACACCATTGCCGTGGAGCGAGACCGGACCAAGCGCATCACGCGGGTACGTGGCGTGTTTAGCGATGTCACGGCAGCGCACGAAGCCGAAACCACCATTCGCAAACAAGCCCAATATGACTCGCTCACCGGCCTCCCCAATCGGAGCCTGTTCAATGATCAGCTGCAACGACGCCTCGCCGATGCTCGTGCCAACAACGAAACATTATCTGTACACTTACTTGACCTGAACGGGTTCAAGGAAGTAAACGACACGCTTGGTCACGGTGTTGGTGACGTGTTGCTGCAGCAGATTTCAGGTCGGCTCGCCGCGTATCTTCCTGATCGTTCCTTCGTTGCCCGTCTTGGCGGAGACGAATTTGCCGTAGTCACCTATCCTTCGAACCTGCAGAGCGCGCAAGCCGTGGCTGAAGCTATCGGTGCTTCGCTACAACCACCGATCACCGTTGACGACATGACCATTCAGGCGGGCGCCGCTATTGGCGTGTCCATGTTCCCAGCCGACGGTGATAGCCCCGCGGTTCTGCTTCGTCGAGCCGACGCGGCCATGTACGAAGCGAAACAAGCAGGGCAGCTCTACGTCTTTGCTATGCCCGATGATGATGAATCCAACGTTCGCCGATTGCAGTTGCTCGGTGAGCTTCGCGCCTCGATCGCATCGGGTGACTTCCAACTCTTTCACCAACCAAAACTCGATGCACTAAGTGGACAGATCGTTGGCACCGAAGGACTCATTCGCTGGAACCACAAACAATTCGGCCTCCTCACTCCAATCGCCTTCGTAGAACTTTCCGAACTTTCTGGGCTAATTCAGCCCCTCACCCGCTGGATTATCGAACAAGGCATTCGTGATCTTGCCGACTGGCGTCAGCGTGGCTACTCAATCACTGTTGCGCTAAACCTTTCGGTACGAAACTTCTTCGACCACGACCTCCCCGAATTCATCGCGTCGTTGCTCAATCAGTACAAAGTCCCTGGCTCTTCTCTCGTGCTGGAAATCACCGAATCTGAAGTGATGGCCGACCGCGCCATTGCCCGCAAAGCTCTCGAAGCGTTCCGATCATTGGGCGTAAAAATCTCTATCGACGACTTTGGCACCGGCTTCTCGTCACTTTCCCAGTTACAGCTCATGCCGATCGATGAAATTAAAGTCGATCAGTCGTTCGTTTCTGGAATGCTCACCAGCGAACAGGATTATGTCATTGTTCGTTCCATCATCGATCTTGCCCACAACTTGAGCCTTGAAGTTGTCGCTGAAGGGGCCGAAACACTCGAACAGCTTCGAGCACTCCGATCGCTCAATGCCGACCGAATACAGGGTTACGTTATTGGTAAACCTATGCCCGTGGACCGGTTCCTTGATTGGATGGGATCTCTCGAAACGGTGACCTTGGCCGACGGTCGACATCGCGCTCGGGTGCCTGCTTCCTACCTTGGTGTAACCGAAGCCGAAATTCCGCTTCAGGCCGGCCGTCCCAAAGCCACCATTTTGGCGGGCACCCCCGCATGGGCACCACCGTTCCTGCCGGACCGTTCAGAAGAACTTGTTGGCGCTGGAGCTGGAGGTGGAACTGGAACTGGCGTTGCCATCGGGGTCGGCGTCGGAGTTGGCATGAGCGTTGGCGTAACGGGGTTGACATCTGTCTTTGCTGGTGGCCCTACCCAGGAACAGCCCGCTTCGACACAGCCCGCTTGGACGCAACCCGCCTCGACACAGCCCGCATTGGAGCAGTCCAGACCCAATCCACCCGTCATGGCGGTGGTCTCGTCCGCAGAAAGGGTGTCGAGTGGACTGGGCCTGTTCGCGGTTCAGCCGATCCCGGCGCCTACGCAATCGAACCCTACATTCGCACCGATACCGCACCTCGCAGTGCACCTCGCAGTGCACCCCGCACCGATACTGCATCCCGCAGCCCACCCCGCACCGATACCGCATCCCGCAGTGCACCCCGCACCGATACTGCACCCCGCAGTACATGGCGCAGCCCCTCAGTTTGCAGCCCCTCTGACTAATGCTTCGCTGTCACCCTCGACACCTAGCGGAGCCTTTTTGCCGCCGGTTATGTCGGAATCCGCTGCGAACAACAATCCAACGCAGCGCGGCGGATCAACATCGTGGTTGCCACTCCGCGTGCCTGCAACTAGTGAAGTATCGCAGTCGAGTCAACCAGGAGTGACGGCAGCGGCGCTGGGGCTACCTCAGGCCATAGTTCAAACTCATTCGCTCGCAGAAGCTGGGCCACTGGAAACTTCACGGGCCGCCCCGCCAACAGCTGCATCTATCGTCCCGATCGAGCCGGCTCCGACTCGATCGACCCTGATCCCGGCCGCACCACCAACCAATCTGCCGCCACTGATACCGACGCTCACTAGTCCTGCACTCCTAACAACGAAGAGCCTGCTGTCGGATACGGCGTTAGCCGCAGATGCGAGCCCGTTGCCCTCAGATCAACACGCGCAAACTGCGCATGCGCAAGCCCCGGTAACGAAACGAAACCCCTTCGCAGCGCAACGCTAAGCTAAGCGGGTCTTGAATGTCGAAGTCATCGAGCTCGCTCTCGGCCAAAGAACTGCGACGCCCTCCGCAAAGGTGCCCTCTTTCACGATCTGAACCAACGACAGAACATGCAGATCGCTCGGGATGGCGGCGTTAGTCTCGTAGCCTGGAAAGATGGAGCTGGAACTTACCTGTACTGCGTTAGCCAATGGAGGCGATGGCATTGGCCGTCACCCCGACGGAAGGGTGATGTTTCTCACCGGCGCTCTCCCCAATGAAGATGTTCGGGTTTCCATCACGCAAAACAAAAAAGATTTTGCCCGGGCGACGGTTACTGAAGTTCTCCAAGCCTCCGCTGAACGCGAAACCCCATCGTGCCCCGAAGTGGCAAAGGGTTGTGGTGGTTGCGGTTGGCAGCATATAACTCCCGCTGCGCAAACCAACTTCAAACGCACGGTCGTCGTTGATGCCTTGCGTCGCATTGCCAAGTTGCACCGTTTCACCGACATTGATGCCGACACGTTGGTCACGCTTGCCCCACCCCTTCCTGTTGGTGGACATCGCACTACAGTTCGCGCCGCCATTCGTGATGGTCGTGCGGGGTTTCGACGAGCTGGTTCCAGCGACATCATCGTGGTTGACGGTTGTGAAACCGCCCATCCTCGTTTGGTGGAAATCATGGCCGGTGCCCGCTTTACCGACGTTGATGAAGTAACCCTGCGCTACAGCATTCGTACCGGAAAAACGTTGCTGATCGCGGACCCCAGCGCTCAAGGTGTCAACCTGGAAAAAGTCCCGAACCCTCGCTCCATAACGGTTCTCGGTGCCGACGAAGTAGAAAAGTCACCGGCTTCACTCACCGAATCCGTCGACGGCGTTGATCTGCGAGTTTCGGCCGGTTCGTTCTTCCAAACCCGCACCGATGGCGCCCAACAGTTGGTACGCATAGTTTCTTCTCTGGTCGACGACGAACGCTCCGCCGGTGCCGATCTCCTCATTGATCTTTACGGCGGCGTAGGTCTGTTCGCTGCCACCGTTGGCCGTTACTTCGATGCCGTGCTGTGCGTGGAACGAAGCGAACTTTCCGCCTCGGATGCTGAACACAATTTGCTGTCCCATCACGAATCGGCCGTGGTTTGCGTCGACGTAGATCGCTGGGACGCGGAACCCTATGTGCACGAACGATATCCCGTAGTGGTTGCTGATCCTGCCCGTGCTGGCCTAGGTGCCCGTGGTGTCGAAACGTTATTGCTGTGCGAATCCCAAGTAATCGTGTTGATCAGCTGCGATGCCGCCTCCTACGGTCGTGACACCGCACTACTCGCTGAAGCTGGCTACGAACTCCACCAATCCATCGTGGTCGACATGTTCCCCGAAACCCCCCACGTGGAAATCGTTTCCAAATTCGTACGTACCCATAGTGCCGACGGCTACTCCTAGCGCAGGAAAGCGGAAGTTCTCGGGGCTTAGTGTCAGGGAAGCAAGTCCGCAGCGTTGGTTTCTAGGGCGGTGGCGAGGTGGCGGCCGGCCATGGCCCAAAACATTTCGTCGCCGCGTTCGGTACGTTCAGTGATCATTGAGGCGACCACGGCCACGATGAATCCCGAGAATTGGCCGTGACGGTAATCGTCCCACGCATCATCGAGCGAATAACCGGTAACTCCATAGGTGCACAGAGCATCGTGCCAAAGATTGACCAAAGAACGTTCATGCTCACGACGTTCTTTCGCTAGCAACCCGGCGCCTACGAAGTACCCAATGTCGATACCGCCCATGCCAATGGCTGGAGTTTGCCAATCGACAGCGACAGCAAAGGAACCCGAAGCACGCCCGTCCGCAGAATGGGTTGAGGTAACGACAGGGGAGTAGAGCAGGTTGTCCAAGCGGTAGTCACCATGCACCAAGGTGAAGGGGCCGGTACGGGAGAGAACCCAGCGGCTCGCCGACACCGAAATGCGGTCACCCAATGTGCACATAGCATCGGTGAGGCGATCGGCATAACGCTCCTTGAAGGCCGGCCAGAACATGCCCAGCATTGCGTCGAGCATGGCGGCCCGTTCGGTATCAAGCGGATCCTTCAGCCACGGGGTCGACTGAAGCAATGGCGACTCCCAAAACTTGGCATGCAGAATTGCGGCTTGGAGAACGGCCGTGCGGGCATCGTCGACATGGCAACCAGCAATCTGGTCACCCTGCTCGGCCGGTGCAAGATCGTCGAGAACCAAAATGGTCGTTTGCGATTCGGCATCAAACTCTGCAGCCCAACACCGAGCGACATTCATGGCGGGGATCGATACGCCATGTGCAGCGGTTGCTGCAGAGGTTGCGGCACTCCGAAGAATCGGCGCGAAATCACGGTAGAAATCCACCTCCCGCTCATAGTTCCCCAAGGCCAACCCAGCGCCCCGGCTCGCCTCATCGCTCGACACGAATTTGGCCACCAACGTCTCGGGCGCACCGGCAGCAGAAGCGGACGAAGGCAAATCGTACGTGAACGTAATTCGCACGTTCTGACCAATCTGGCCCGTACCAATGCGCTTCTGCTCAAAGGCCGCAATCCCCGCCCCAGGCCCGGTGAATCCGTTGAGCGACAACAGCTCCTGCAGCCACGCAACATCCAAATCCTCAGGTTGGGCTGGAATACCGGGCATGCGAGGAACCGTTGCTGCGCTCATGACGTTGAAACTAAACGTTCTCAGACGTCGAAGCCACTCGGATTGGCCAGTCGGAGGGTTGATCCCCCTGAGCTGGCTGGCGGCTCCAGTGACCGGAAGTGACCGGAAGTTGCTGGGAAGGTGACCGGAAGTTGCTGGGAAGGTGACCGGAAGTGGCGGGAACTCTCCGGAGGCGGCCGGAAGTGACCGGAAGTGACCGGAAGTTGCTGGGGAAGTGGCCGGAACTCTCCGGAGGTGGCCGGAAGTGTCCAAGAGCGGCCGGAAACGAGACTTGCGCCGTCGTTTGCTGCCTCTTAGGGGTCTGAGCCAAGTACCGTTTCTAGGGCATGTCTGAAACCCCGACCCCCCAGCCGATTGCTGCAACCGGCGAACCGCTTTGCATCCTCACCATCCACGCCCATCCGGATGACGAATCGTCCAAAGGCGCGCAAACGATCGCGAAATACACCCAAGAAGGCGTCCACACGGTGCTGGTGTGTTGCACCGGCGGCGAACTGGGTGACATTGCCAACCCAGCCATGCGCAAACCCGGTGTGCTGGAAAACCTCTACGAAGTCCGCATGGCTGAGCTGAAAGCCGCCACCGAAATCATCGGGTTCAGCGAAGTGGTCATGCTTGGGTACCGCGATTCGGGCATGGCTGAGTCCGAAGGCAACAACGATCCAGCCAGCTTCCATCAAGCCCCTATGGATGAAGCCGTCGAGCGGTTGGTGGCCATTATTCGCCGTACCCGTCCGCAAGTGATCATGACCTATGCCGACGATCAGCAGGGCTACCCCCACCCCGACCACCTCAAAGTCCACGACATTTCGGGTCCCGCATTCGATCGTGCGGGTGATTCGGCCTGGTACCCCAACGCAGGCGAGCCGTGGACGCCGCTCAAGCTCTACTATTCAACGTGGTCAAAAGCCCGAATGACGGCCACCCATGCGAAGTTCTTGGAGCTTGACATCAAATCGCCCTACGACGACCGTTGGATGAACCGTCCGTGGCAGGACCACCGGATCACTACGCGCATCGAGGTTGGGGAGCACTACGACGTTCGGGTGAATGCCCTGATTGCCCACGCCACCCAGATTGACCCGAATGAGGCGTTCTGGTTCGGCTTACCTCACGACGAAGCCCGCAAGGTCCACCCGTACGAGGATTACATTCTGGCCCGCTCCCGTGTCCAGGCCGTCCCTGGCGAAGACACTGCTGGCGTGCTCGACAAAGAGGCCGAAACCATCGTCCGCGAAACCGACCTGTTCGAAGGCATCCGCTAGCGCCCTGCTTTCAAAAAGTTTGCGGATCCAAACAAACCTTGCGCGGTTTCACGTCGTACAGGTGTTCAAAGTTTGTGCAGGGGCGCAAACTTTCTTGTAGGCACCACTGGCCACTCATGCGAATGGACAGTCTGTGTCTTTATCGTGAATGTCGGTTGCGACCCCTGCCACCTATGGGCGCCTCTGCGTTGGACCATCGTTGTGACGCTTTTCGACGCTATGCAGCTGTTTCCGTCACAACGCTTTCGGATCGGATCGGATCGGATCGGATCGGATCGGACCGGATCGGACCGGATCGGAGCTTCGCGTCGACGCGACGAATTCAGCGGTGACCGTCGAATTAGGTTGCCTCTTGCCCGATCAGAGCCAGAGCGATTCCGGCCAGAGATGTGGTGCCCGTCACAATGGTGGTTGGCCCTGAGTACGATGGACAAACGTTCCTAGCGGAGCGATCCACCTCAAGACCAACGCTCAATGCGGGCGTGCCACAAGGAGACAACACCATGGCCCAGTACCTTTCGCAGGAATGGCATGACATCGCTAAAGATCTTGCTCAAACGTTCCCTGAGCGTCCAGGCGCAACGGCTCGTATGGCCATGGTCGTAACCGGCGCCCCCGCTGGCGACCTGAGCTACTACCAAATCGTGGAGAACGGCAAAGTTCTCGAACAAGCCAATGGCACCTGTGAGAACCCTGATTTCACCATGACCTCCACCTGGGACGACAGCGTGAAGGTACAAAAGGGCGAGCTCGACGCC
>JAYTWN010000013.1:0-5957 GCA_043743435.1 Acidimicrobiia bacterium | reverse complement strand
CGCGGGTTGGCAACCCGGACAATTTTTGCACGATAGTTGGTAACTCCTACTGCTTGGCCGACCCGTACCACGCAATCCGCCGGTTCCACAAGTGGCACCCCGAAATTTCTGAGCCCACAAGGGTCCGTTTAATGGTCGGCTACGAAGTGTTTTCAGACCATCTTGACCGTTCAGTTGTTCGCCTGATCGAGGAGGCCAAGAATCCAAGTTTAGCGATTGGCTTCGGTTTGCTACTTGGGTCCGCCGGAACGGGTGAGCTTGCTGAAATGACTGATTTGGGAGAATCCGAGGTTTTGCAACTCATAGGTGAACTTGCTGCTGGCGGGCGAGTCGATAGGTACGCTTTGACCTACTCTCTTACCGAGCAAGGCCGTTCAGCTGTTTTGACTTCGGCAAGAGGCTTGCCCAGCACGTTTTAGGCTGTTGATGTGAACTTTTTGGCTCATGGTTATGTCTGCGCCGCAGCAATTGCCAGATGCAATTTTGATCGAATTGGGTCGGATGTTTCTGGTGCCCTTAGCGGCGACTTTTTTGCTGCGGTTACCGCCGGTTCAATGCTTCCTGACGTTTGGAAGACTCCTGCTGGCGGGCCGTTTGCGGAGGTTCTCGATCGGGGGATGGGAGAGTTGTGGCAAGGTCTCCAGCTTGGTGTCACGCTGCATCACGCGGTCGATTCAGCGTTCCACGCAAATCGCGAGGTTTGCGATGAAATGGGTGCCTTAGCGAAGGACCTTCAAACTTTTGGAGTTCGTCGTGGTGCTGCCAGGGCTGCTGCGCACATCGGAGTCGAATTCATCGTAGATGGAGAAGTTCATCTGCTGATTGCCAGCAAATACCCAGACCTAATGCAACGTGCTTGGGGAACTTTGCGGGAAGCCGCGGTTTCGGTTTCGGCGCTGGACCTAGTCACACGGGTAGATCATTTCGCAACTCAAAATCATTCCGCTGTTTATGGTTACGCTCCCGGGATTGCAGATCGAATTGCTCAAGTACTTCAGCATCGGCCGATTCTCCGCCTAGCCAGCCACGAAATTGACCTGGTTACCGCTTCAGTCTTGCGTCGTCAGAGTGCAGTCGCAGCTTTAGCCCCATTGTGGCTGGCCGAAATGGCTGAAGTAGTTCGCCCACTTTTGCTAAACCGATTCGCGGCGGTCGAGCATCATCAGCTCGGCGGGGGAGTAGCGGTGGATTTGTCGGCAAAGTTCTGAGCCGATGCTTCCGCCTGCGCCGGTTACGAGTACTCGTTTGCTTCGGAGGTATCCGGCGATTTCTGCGATGTCGGTTTCTTTTTTGGTGTCGGCCGAGGAGGTCAACTTCGTTTACGTCGCGAATGTCGGCCACATCAACATGCCCATCGATAAGTTCGCTTACTGCTGGGAGTACTTTGACCATGATGGTTTCGTCGGCTTGGTCAGCTAGTGCGGTGAGGCTGGTGATGAGTTCAGCGTCGGCCTTAGTTTGAGGTTGTTCAGGGTGCGGCTACGAGGAGGGCGGATGCGTTGGTGGAGTGGGCGATGCGGGCAAGATCAGCTCTTGTGCCGAGTACACGTATTCCTGCGATGGTGAGGCGTTTTTTGGCGGGGTCGTCGTCTAGGAGGCCTACGGGTACGTATCGGGCTTCGCGGTCTCTGACCATGGCGCGGATGATTTGTTCGCCTGCGTCACCGGCACCAAATACGAGGGTGCGGATTGCGTCGGGATGGTTTGGGTCTGGTCTGCGCCAGCGTTCTCTGAGTAGCCGGACCAGGTACCGGGCGCCTGCCATGCCGACGAGTGCTGCGAGTCCGCCTGCGAGGATTGCGCTGCGTGGGACGGGTCGTGGGGTTTGTGTGGTGTTTACGATGTAGACGGCGATTGTTGCTGCGAGGGCGGTGAAGGTGAGTGCTGCTACTTCATCGAATGAGCCGTACATCCACCGGAACCGGTAGAGGCCGATCAGGAATCCGAATGTGACTTGTGCCGCTATTGCTACGCCGAATATGCCGAGGAGTGGGCGGCTGGGAATCGAACCCAGTTGGAAGTCAAGCCGTACCCATGCTGCGAGGTAGAGCGCTACTCCCCAAGCCGCCAGATCCACCAGAGCTTTTGCCCGATATCGAGGACGATACTCTGAACCGGCTGGAGCTATCGTTTGATTTGCCGGTTGACCGACCTGGTGCTGTCCAAGGGGGCTCAAAGTGAAAACTGTTGATTGGGATCTTTGGATCGATTTCCAAAGCGGAGACGACGAGGGAATTACCCGCGCCAACGTACGCAACTTACGGCCCGGGTTGCGACTTTGCGTGGGCGATAAAATAGTCGTTGGCAACGAAGACGCGGAATCAGGTGTTGGTGAGGTTATTGAACTCGGTCAAAACGGCGTTGCCATGATCAAAGTATTTCCGGGTTCGCTAACCGAAAACTACTTCCGACTCGACACTCCCCGAGAAAACTCTTAATCGACGTAAAGGTTCAATTAAGGGGCAACGAGACGGGCTACGTCGATTAGCAACCCGGCTTCCACCCCATAACCACTGCTCATCGAATTTTCCTCTTGTACGCCGCTCGGTGGGTCGGCTCCTGGCAAGATGTGTTGGAATCGTGGAAATGGTTGTTGCCCCCTCGGCACACAAACACGGGGTGACTTCCGAAGACGTACTTCACGGTTTACGCAACGCAATTCGACGCTTGGCTTGCCGATGAAGACGGTATCTCGGTCGTTATAGGTCCTGACTGGGACGGACGAATTCTTGAAATCGGATTCGTCGAATCAGCCGACGCGCGCATAGTCGTCCACGCAATGTTCGGTTCGGTTTGCGAGTGTGTGAATTCAGGGATTCCGGGCCGTTGATGGCTATCGATAGCTATAGCGGGAATGACTTGCTTGCGGGTGCGTTGGTGGGGAGGCGTGGAATGCCACGCTTGATTGCTACCGGAATATCCGCGTGCTTCCATTAGGGCACGTCCCTTTTTCACGCCGAAAACTTGTCGATCGCGCTCGGAAGCGCATTCTCAAGCGTTTCTGCGTACGCCGAAGCAGCTTCTAGCTGCTACGGCGTCACGGATATTAGCCGGGCTCAAGTTGGGAGTGTCGAGGGGTGCTCGGCCTTGGTAAACTAAGCCATTGGCAGAGCTGTGGCCCGCGAGCATTTGGGTAGTGAATCGAAACGCAGCATCACCAAGTTCCAGTGACGTTATCGGCAAGGGTCGCCCGGGTGCTCATGCGTCAAGCATGCAACCATCGACTTTAGCGGCAGATATGCTGCGGACATGACTATGTTGCAGATACGCAATGTACCCGACGACCTTCATCGTCTTATGAAATCACGTGCCGCTATGGCGGGCTTGTCGGTTTCTGATTATGCCTTAAATGCGCTGCGCCACGGCCTTGAACGGCCGACCCGTGAGGAGTTGATCGCAGGACTTCAGGCCCGAACAGCGCCGGTGGTGCTCCACTCAACGCCCACCGAACTCATTCGGGACGAACGGGCGCACGTGTCCGTTGTTGACGCGTCGGCAATCGTCGAGGTTCTCCTGAGCACGCCTGTGGGGAATCCGCTTAGAGCGATGACGCTCGCATCGATCTACCTTTAAGGTTCTACATCGCTCCTTGAAAGGAACAACAACGGTGAGGTGCGCCTGGAACACGTAAGTGAGTCTTTGCCAAACTTTGCCAAGCGGGTATCATCATGTTCATGGCCACTATGAATGTTTCAGTACCTGACACGCTCAAGTCATTCGTGGAAACACAAGTGGAAACCGAAGGGTACGGCACGTCGAGCGAATACATTCGAGAGTTGATTCGCAAAGACCGTCAGCGAGCACACCTTCGGTCTCTCATCATGGTGGGCTTTGAGTCGGAAACGGTTTCCGTAGTCGTAGACGATGCCTTTTGGGAGGCACGGCGTAACCGGTTGAAGTAGCCAGCGAAGTGAAACGCCTTGAGTTTCGGGTGGTTGCACTGGCCGATATTGATGCGACGGCTGATTCTTACGAGTTAGTTGATCAGGGAATCGCAGAGCGGTGGATAAAGGCAGTGCAGGCCGTTGCTGGCGAAGTGTCGCGGCGTCCTTCGTTTGGTTCAACAACTCATGCGGAGCGGCTTGGGGTTGAACGGCTTCGCCATCGCCAAGTTCCTCGGTTTCCCTACCTGTTGTTTTACGTTGAGCTTGATGATTCGATCGCCATTGTGCGTGTTCTCCATGAAAGACGCGATGTTGCAGCTGAGTTTGAGGAGTAACTCCGGCGAACTGACTCACGAGCGAACTCAACAGGTGGTTGCGCACCAGCCCGATAGCTGGTCGATTTGTTTGTCGGGGGTGTCGAGGAGTCGCGGCCTTCGATGGAGCCCAATTGGAAGTCAAGCCTTACCCCTGCTGCGAGGTACAGCGCTGTTCCCCAAGCCGCTAAATCCACCAGGGCTTTGGTTGCCGACACAATCGGTTCCGCACCACTCCGTTTCATTAGCCTTTTTGTATCGTTCCGGTGCCCTTGACATGGTTTCGGCGTCACGAATGTCGGCGAGGATCAGGTTCGGCGTGTCGAGGAGCGCTCGGCCTTCGATGGAATCAGCCCTCGATGCCGTGCAACTCTCGCCGAGTTAACGAAGCTTGACCGTGACGACATCAACATGACCATCGATAAGTTCACTTACTGCAGGGAGTACTTTGACCCTGATGGTTCCGTCGGCCTGGTCAGCTAGTGCGGTGGGCTTGTGATCAGTTCAGCGTCGGTAGTGGGTGTGGCTACGTAGACTTTTTGGGGCCTCAGAGGTCAGTTGTTTTGCAGATCGATGTCGATGCCGATGAGCTCGACTGTATCTTGGGAGACCAGCAGGCCAAAAACCACGAAAGCGTAAACGAGCGCGCCAGAGCCAATCAACATTCGTCCGGCCGAGACGCCACTTATGGTTTCTGGTAGCAGATCGAAACTTGTTGCGAAAAGCTCAACAATTGCTGGCAACTCGATCACGAGGAAATCTGTGGAGGACGGGAGTGATCCATCGCTACCTCGATCCTCACCAAGAATATCGTCGAGCTGTTCGAAGAAACTCTCGCTTACTCGGACAGTTCGGCGGGCGACACTCACGCTTGATTGTTATCGGAATATCCGCGCGCCTCCATCAGGGCACGCCCCTTTTCCCGTGCTCGAGCCAGAAATGCGGGGTCGACCAGGGATAAATCGGTTATGA
The DNA here is from genome assembly GCA_043743435.1 of Acidimicrobiia bacterium. Lineage (GTDB taxonomy): Bacteria > Actinomycetota > Acidimicrobiia > Acidimicrobiales > JANYDT01 > JANMZO01. The sequence goes on along the minus strand of JAYTWN010000013.1, from coordinate 787 downwards.
ACGAATCGCTTACGAGTTGAGCTCGCTCATTGGGCGTCATCAACTCAACCTCTTGCACTGTTCGAACATCAGCAGGATTCATATTTAAAGCTTATCTGTCTCGTTCGTGCATCAGATCGCCGGCAACTGTCGAATTTGTGTTCGAATCAGGTTTCGGGTGCCGAACAACAACTCCCCAAACTGCAGCTCACAACAATTCGGGCCAGAAAGTGGCTGCCTACTTCGTAGCGCACGACGCGCACCAGCTTGACAGCAGGTCGACTTGTTTGTCTGACGCGGTCGGGATGAATGCGAGGTGGGGTCACGGGTTGTGGGGCAGGGTTGTGAGTCTGGTGAACGCTTAGGACGGTCACTGTGTGGTCGCGTCCACCAACGAGTGAAAAGTGTCAGTTCCGTCTTGCAGCGGCCATGCTCTCGTTGCCAAGTCGAGCCCTGGGATGTCGAGGACGGTCCTTCTTTGTCATACCTTGTACGTAGGTTTAGGGGATGCTCGTTTACCAGTCTCAAAACATCGTTCTGCTTCCGTGAACCCGCTGGTTCTTCGCAACGAACTTCCCCCGGAGGATGCTGTCGTTCCAACAGTTGAAGGGTGTTCCCCACAGTTTTTAGGTCATCGGTTTGAGCATCGTGCACTTCATCGATCGAGAAGAAAAGGCCCGAAGGGGTTACTGGGAGCGTTTCTGCGTACGTGAAGAAGTTCCTAGCTGCTTCGAGCAAACTTCCTGGAGGGGTAGCGGTGCGATTCAGTTCTACGCCAAACCCGCCGCCGACCACAGGCAGGTTGACG
>JAYTWN010000012.1:0-2592 GCA_043743435.1 Acidimicrobiia bacterium | reverse complement strand
CTCCTGGGCGGGAAGACTTTTTGGGCGACTAGTGCGGGGAAGCGGAAGTTACTTTGCAGGGTTTTCCACTCGATCCTCAGTACCAATGCGGAAACAACCTCAAAGTCGCTGCAAACGTCTCTTCCGCGAACACGCACTAGGTGCGGGACTGAGGCAAGGGGGGATGCGGTGTGTAGGCAAAGTCCAAGGTGTCCATCCGGCATATGAGTGATCTGGATGTTTTCGGGTTCACGGCGTTTGAGCGTCGGATGGGATGTGCTTGTCTAGAGGGATGTTGACTGTTGGCGATACCGCTCCTGAATTGAACCTGGCCGATCAAGACGGCAATCCCGTTCCACTGGCGAGTTTTGTGGGCCGAAAGGTTTGTGTCTACTTCTACCCAAAGGCCGACACTCCAGGCTGCACACAGCAGTCGTGTCTACTGCGCGATCTGGCCGGAACCATTGGCGACACAGCCATCATTGGCATCTCCCCAGACAAATCAGCCAAACAAAAGAAGTTCGACCTGAAATACGAATTGGGTTTCCTGTTGCTGGCCGACACCGAACACGTGGTGGCGGAGGCGTACGGAGTGTGGAAAGAAAAGATGTTGTACGGCCGCACGTACATGGGGATCGAGCGTTCCGCCTTCCTCATTGACGCCCAGGGCAAAATCGAAGCCGCTTGGTACAAAATCAGCCCGAAAGACACCCCGACGAAACTTCTGGAAGCTCTCGGGTAACCGGAATGTCCCTCGTCCGGAGCTGAACCGATTACGTCAGACGAGGAAGCGGTTTACTGCAGTGATGGAAAGCTACGGTGCAGGAATGAGTTTTGTTCCTGGTACATTGCCCGAAGCCATCCTGCCTCACCGTGCCCCGTTCTTGTTGCTCACCGAGATTATTTCGGTCGATCCCGGAGTCTCCGCCCATGCCCGCTGGACACTGAGTGGCGATGAGGTTTTTTGGCCAGGCCACTTCCCCGGACGACCCACCTTGCCCGGGGTGCTGATGGTGGAATCGTTGGCCCAAACCGGTGCGGTTGCCCTGTTATGCGACGAACGTTTTGTAGGCAAGCTGCCACTCTTTGGTGGGGTTGACTCGGCTCGGTTTCGAAGGCAGGTGCTCCCCGGGGATGTGCTTGATCTCCAGGTAACCCTGGGCCGTATGTCGTCTCGGGCGGGCAAAGGGTCAGGTATCGCCAGCGTCAACGGTCAAAAAGCGTGCGAAGCAGAACTGCTTTTTGTGCTCGCCGACGCATAAGCCTACGCATCGCCGAAGGAATTTAATCGCTGTCTCTCCCAGCCGTTGTCCGACAAAGAAACTCAGCACCTGATTTCGGTCACTATGCCGGTCAGCAACCGGTCAATTGACCGGACTCCGAAACCCTCCAACCGGTCCACCCTGCCAGTGACCGCACTCCGAGGACACGCAGACAGGCGGGCCCGTAGTAGTGGCTGAAGTTGTTGTGGCGCAGCGAAAGATCGTTTGCCCCGTAGCCTTGGCGGGCCATGGATCTTGACTACATAACCCGCATTCTCACCAGCCGTGTCTACGACGTGGCGGTGCGAACCGATTTGCAACGAGCCCTAAGTCTGTCCGATCGACTCGGCAATGATGTCTGGTTCAAGCGGGAAGATCAGCAACCGATTTACTCGTTCAAGATCCGTGGCGCCTACAACAAAATGGCTTCGCTCACCGTTCAGCAACGAGCGGCAGGAGTGATCACGGCGTCGGCAGGCAATCACGCGCAAGGGGTGGCTTATTCGGCGCAGCACTTAGGGATGAAAGCCACTATCGTGATGCCTGTGACGACGCCTGACATCAAAATTCGGGCTTGTCGTGCTCGTGGTGCCACGGTAGTCCTGCACGGGGACAGCTACTCCGATGCGGAAAGCTATGCGCGCAAACTAGAAACTGACGGGGATATGGTCTTCGTGCATCCCTACGACGACCCGTTGGTTATCGCCGGGCAAGGCACCATTGGGCTAGAGATCTCCCAACAATGCGCCGTTGACGATTTCACCATTTTTGTGCCCATCGGCGGAGGTGGACTGGCCTCCGGAATAGCGGTGTACCTCAAGAGCATTCTGCCAAACGTACGAGTGGTGGGGGTGGAACCCGATGATGCCGACGCTATGGCCCAGAGCCTGGCGGCCAACCAACGAGTTCGTTTGGATACCGTGGGGCTTTTCGTCGACGGAGTAGCGGTCAAGCAAGTAGGTGTACATACCTTTGACCTGGTAAAAAAATATGTGGACGAAGTTATTACTGTTTCCACTGATGAAGTGTGCGCGGCCATTAAAGATGTCTTCGAGGACACCCGGTCCATTCAAGAACCTGCAGGGGCCCTAGCCGTCGCGGGGTTGAAACGCTATGCGCGCGAACAAAACCTGCAAGGTCAAACACTTATTGCTCTTACCTGCGGGGCAAACGTGAACTTCGACCGGTTGCGTCATGTGGCTGAGCGGGTGAACTATTCAGAGCGAACGGAAATGCTCTTGGCCATAACCGTTCCCGAGCAGCCAGGCGCATTCAAAGACTTGATTCGAGTCATTGGTGCCCGGTCCGTCACAGAGTTCAATTACCGTCGCGCTGAAGGAACCGAAGCGCA
>JAYTWN010000011.1:0-3255 GCA_043743435.1 Acidimicrobiia bacterium | reverse complement strand
CTCACCGCAGGTAACTCTGTGAACTCCCCGAAGGACGTTCTCTGCACCAGCTGTCAGGAGAGCCCAAACTGGCGTGCGAGGGCGGTTGCGACGGCAGCCACGATTACGACGGTGACGAAGCCCGCTTTGCGCTGTAAGGCCACGATGGCGGCGACAAGGCCCACGAGTCGGGCATCGGCCACCAATCGGCCCTTGGAGGCAGCGGCAGCAGTCACCACGAGAGCGGCAAGAAGTGCGGCGGGCAAGCGGTTGATGATCCGTTCGAACAGGGGCGGGAGGGTGCGATTGCCGAGCAACAGCGGCCCCGCAGCTTTGAGCAAATAGGTGCCTGGCGAAAGCACCGCTAGGACAATCCACCCCGTATTCATTCGCCGCCCCCGATCGGCATGGAACTGGAATTGATCGAGTCTGAAGTACGTGAATCCGAATCAGCCATAACCGAATTAACGTTCACTACCAACGGTTCCTCGCCGACGTCAGCAAACTCGGAAAGTGATGCCACTACAACTTCCGAGGCGGCCGTTTTGCGGAGCTTCACAAAGGCTGCGAACACCGCGAACCCGGAGGCAACAATCGGAATTCCCGCTGGTGCGATTGGGATCAAAATAAGGGCAATAAGCGCGCCTAGGAATGCCACCTTGCGGTTTTCTGGGTCCTTCAAACGAGGCCAAAGCAGCGCCGCGAAAGCTGCCGGAACCGTGGCGTCGAGACCGAATTTCGTTACGAGATCACCATTGGATTTCAGGGCCACCGCACCGATTACCGTCGTGACATTCCAGAAGAAGAACACCGACAGACCACCAGCGAAATACCCCATTCGCCGGGCTGCGGGGGTAGTTTGCGCGGTACTCACGGCGATCGATTCATCAATCATCAACTGTGAGGCCAATGCTCGATACGCGAACTTACCTTTCAAAACTGGAGCCATCACGAGCCCGTAAACAAGCGATCGAATACTAAGCAGCAGACCCGCACCAATAGCCGCTGCCGCTCCTCCCCCGTCGCCCAACACGCCAACAGCCGCAAACTGTGATCCGCCGGTGAAGACCAACGATGAGAAGCCCAGTGCTTGCACCCAGCTGAGTCCGGCTTTCGTGCAAGAAACCCCAAACGCCAACCCAAACGGAATTAGCGAAACACCAATCGAAAGCGCCTGGCGAAACATGGCCTTTCGAACCGAACGGTCCACCTCAGCCATCGGTATCCATCCTGCAACCATCCCGCAATGCGCGCACTGTGACCTCAACGCGCGAGCGTTGTTCACGGTTTACCGTCGCCAACGCCAAAGCTTCAAGTTCACCAATCCACCGTTCGCGCAGCTCAGCACAAACACGCGCCGCCAAATGAGGCCAGAGCTCACGTTGCACATCCAACCGAGCCAAAGCCATGTCGACAGCAGTATGGCGGTTGGTCACCGTAGGTAGGCGTTCGGCTTTCGTCGGCGGATACAGGGTGCCTGCGACCAGTTCGTGAGGTTCGAGGGCAAACAACCCAGCGAGCAAAATTACCGTTCGTTCGCTCGCTTCGCTGATCCCACCCTCGATATGGGAGATGGCAGTTCGGCTCATTCCTAACCGGTCCGCAAGTGCTTGTTGGGTCCAACCGGTGGAGGCACGCAGCCGAGAGACTCGTCGCCCGAGCGGTTCTTCGGCAACATCTCTCGGACCTGACACCTACGAAGCGTGGCATATTTTGATGCTGGTGGTGGCACAACCACCATGCGTGAGATCACCGGAAACAAAATCGCGGTTTGCTAGGTGAGTTAGCTGAAGATCGGTTCAGAACCTGCCGAAATAGAGGGCATGGCTCCTAAACGCGCGCTCATTACTGGCATCACCGGGCAAGACGGTTCCTACCTCGCTGAGCATCTGCTTGATCTGGGGTATGAAGTAATTGGCATGGTCCGCAGATCTTCCACGGTGAACTTCGAACGAATCGCGGACATCCAGGACCGAGTGACCCTCGCTTCGGGTGATTTGCTCGATGAATCCTCCATGATGAACATCATTCGGGAACACCGCCCCACCGAGGTCTATAACTTGGCCGCCCAGTCCTTTGTGCAGACGTCTTGGGGGCAGCCCGTGTTCACTGGTGAAACTACTGCCCTGGGCGTAACCCGAGTGCTTGATGCCGTTCGTGCCGTTGATCCCGATATTCGTTTCTACCAAGCATCGTCTTCGGAAATGTTTGGCAAGGTTCAGGCAGTGCCCCAGATTGAGACCACCCCGTTTTATCCACGTTCCCCCTACGGCGTGGCCAAGGTCTACGGCCATTGGATCACCGTGAACTACCGCGAGTCCTATGACATGCACGCCTCCAGCGGGATTTTGTTCAACCACGAATCGCCCCGACGTGGCTTGGAATTTGTTACCCGTAAGATCACCTACAACGTCGCCCGAATTGCTGCTGGCTTGCAACGCGAACTTCCCCTCGGCACACTCGAAGCCCGCCGCGATTGGGGTTTCGCTGGTGACTACGTAAAGGCCATGCACCTCATGTTGCAACAAGATAAGCCCGATGATTTTGTTGTGTCGACGGGTGAGACCCAATCAGTGCAACGTTTCTGTGAAGTGGCATTTGGTCATGCGGGCTTGAACTGGGAAGACCACGTGGTGCTCGATCCACGGTTTATGCGCCCAGCCGAAGTTGACCTGCTTGTGGGCTCCCCCGCCAAGGCCGAGGCAATCTTAGGTTGGAAGCCACAAGTGATGTTTGAAGACCTCGTCATGATGATGGTGGATTCTGATCGCAAACTCGTAGCTAGCCAGGGCTAATCAAGCTCCTGCATTTCTTCGTGTTCTTTCGCCAATTTTTGCCGTGAGAACCCGGCCAGGCTGCTACTGTTTACAGCCGGTTGGGGCGTTTAGCTCAGTTGGTAGAGTGTTTGCATGACATGCAAATGGTCGGGGGTTCGAGTCCCTCAACGCCCACCAGTTTAGTCCTGGCGGTCACAGGGGCATCATGAGGTCTCAACGTCAGGCACTGAATTTCGGAGCGGGGCTACCGAGCCCAAACAGTTACGCAGTGCTCCAGTAGGCGTGGGTACCGGAGGCGATTCGCTCGGGGAGAGCCACTTTTGCGATGGGACCACTGGCGAGATCTTGCGCAGCAAAAATCCAACAATCGGATCGATCAGTGTTCATATCAATCGTATAGGTGAGTAGGTATCCATCGTCTTCGGTTGTGGTGAGCGGATCGGAGCCAGAGCGAGGCGCAAAGACTGCTTCAGAACAAAATATGCCTTCGGGGAAACTC
>JAYTWN010000010.1:0-3278 GCA_043743435.1 Acidimicrobiia bacterium | reverse complement strand
CTGCGCAAGGACTTCCCGCTGCTGGCCCGCGAAGTAAAACCGTGGCCAGGTCTCACCAACGTTGAACCAATTGCCGGCCAAGCCGACGAGGAAGAAGGGGCGTAACCAAATGACTGCAACCCTCAACAACGACACCCTCACGGGATCAGGAATCACTCGCGAGGTCGAAACCACTTTTGATCCGCACAGCCCGGACCAGATCCGTCAAGCTGCCTACGTAGCGGCACAAGCTGCGGACGTTCGCGTCAACATTGAACTTGAGACCGAAGACGGCATGACCGTCAATATGGGCCCCCAGCACCCGGCCACCCACGGAACACTTCGTCTCATCGCCAAGCTCGATGGTGAGCAGGTAGTGAGCTGCGAGCCAGTTATGGGCTACATGCACCGAGGCTACGAGAAACTCGCGGAAGTTCGTACGTATCCCCAGGTCACCACGCTGGTAAACCGGATCGATTGGCTGGGCAGCTTCGCCAATGAAGTGCCGTTCATCCTGGCTGCCGAGCAGATCATGGGGATCGTTGCCCCTCCCCGTGCCCAGTACATCCGCACCATGTTGTTTGAGATGGCCCGTATTGCCAATATCGTCCTCGGCGTGGGCGACATGGGCGTGCAGATGGGCGCTATCACCCCAATTTTCTTTGCCTTCCGCGACCGTGAGCACGTGCTCAACCAAATCGAATCGGCTACCGGTGGGCGTTTCCACCCCAACTATGACCGTATCGGCGGCATCAAAGAAGACCTTCCTAAGGGTTGGATCGCCGAAACTAAAACGGTGATGGGCAAAATGGAAGCGTTCTGCGACACTCTCGAACAGCTCATGATGGGCAACGCCGTATTCCAGAAGCGCACCCGAGGCATCGGCATCATCCCCGCCGACAAAGCCCTCGATTACGGCATGTCGGGCGCCAATCTTCGCGCTTCGGGCGTGGCCTATGACCTACGAAAAGATGGCAAGTCGCCCCTCGTGTACGACAAGCTTGATTGGAAAGTTTGGACCCACACCGACGGTGATTCATTCGCTCGTATTTGGGTCCGTGTGCAGGAAATCCGCGAATCTTGCAAGATGGTCGTGCAGATCTGCGACAGCCTTCCGGCCGGCCCAATCATGGCCAAAGTACCTCGCATCATCAAGGTTCCCGCTGGTGAAACCTATGTTGCGACCGAAAATCCGCTGGGCGAAATGGGTTACTACGTTGTTTCCCATGGCGGCCTCGGTCCGTTCCGCGTGAAAATCCGGACACCAAGTTTCAACAATATCTCGATCGTTCCCTGGATCACCAAGGGCGTGTTCGTGCCCGACATCATCACCATCCTCGGTTCGCTTTACTTCATCCTCGGCGATATCGACAGATAGCGCAGCGAAGCGGCTGCTGAGCGATTTGAGGCTTCATTGCTTCTTTACGCTTGGTTATCGCTTCGTCACCGTAAACTTCGCCCGAAACAAGCAACATCTGCAATTCCGCTCCACCTCTATGACCCCATCCGCTAAACGTCCGCTAACGAGAACGTGATCTAAGTGCTCGCTGCATTTCATCCTGCCTACTGGCAGCTAACCGCCTTCAAACTGGCTGCCGTACTGGTTGTTATTCCAGTGGGTGGATTGTTGCTGGGTTACGTCTTCTTGCTGAAGATGATGGCCCACATGCAATCTCGCCTAGGTCCTATGGACCCGGGCGGCTACCACGGTTGGTTCCAGAACATTGGCGACGCCGTCAAGTTCATCCAAAAAGAAGACATCATTCCTCGCGATGCCGACAAGTGGGTGTTCTCCCTTGCGCCGTACGTCGTGGTTATGTCGACGTTCTTGCTCTACCTGGTGATCCCTGCCGGGCCTGATCTGGTGTTGAGCGATCTAAAGGTCGGCGTTTTCTACGCTCTGGCCGTCTCTTCCATAGGTGTGCTTGGCATTTTGATGGCTGGTTGGGCCAGTGCCAACAAGTACTCGCTCATGGGTTCGCTGCGTGCGGCTGGGCAGCTGATCGCTTATGAACTTCCGCTAGTACTTGCCGTTATCGGTGTGGTGATTCAAGCCGGTTCGATGAGTTTCCAAGACATCGTGGTGTCGCAGAAGAATTTCGAAATTTTTGGGCTCGACCTTGCTGGGATGCCGTTTATTGCTACGCAGTTCGTCGGCTTTGTGATCTTTATGATCGCAGCACAAGCGGAACTTACCCAAGCGCCCTTCGACATGCCGGTCGCGGAATCGGAGCTTGTTACTGGTTACATGACTGAATACTCGGGCTTCCGGTTCCTCTCGTTCTTTCTCGGTGAAGTTGCCTCAGCGTTTGCGCTTTCCGCCATCGCTGCCACGTTGTTCCTTGGCGGATGGTACGTGCCGGGGATCAGCTTCTTGGAAGGCAACGCTCTGCTGCACAACTTGGCTGGCGTGGGCATTCTGTTCGCCAAGATCATGTTTGTGGCGTTCCTAATTTTCTGGGTACGTTTCAGCTATCCCCGTTTTCGTGAGGATCAACTCCAGATGATTGCCTGGAAGTACCTCATTCCCATCTCCATTCTGAACATCATGGTGACCGCAGTGTTGAAGGTCGTTTTCTAAGATGCCGTTACCTAAATCCATCTCCCAAACCAAGCTTGGTCAAATTGCCGGGAGCCTTACTGGTGGCATGACCGTCACCATCAAGGAACTGTTCAAGCCGAACCAAACCACTTCCTATCCGCACGAACGTGAAGAACCACCGGTTCGTGCGCGTGGCGTTATTGCTTTGAAGGAAGAGAACTGCACTGCATGCATGCTTTGCTCGCGAAGCTGTCCGGATTGGTGCATCTACATTGAAGGCCACAAAGACAAGGCCCCTCCGCGTCGTGAAGGTGGCAAGCCCCGCACCGTGCAGATTCTCGACCGTTTCGACATTGACTACTCGCTTTGCATGTACTGCGGCATTTGCGTAGAAGTGTGTCCGTTTGACGCACTTTTCTGGAGCCCCGAGTACGAATATTCCGCCCCGTCCATCGCCGATCTCCTGCACGACAAGAGCCGCTTAGGGGAATGGATGCAAACCGTCCCCGATAAGCCCGCACTTGAAGCAGGCGCCGACGCCAAAAAGAAGTAGCCTCGCTCGCCGTGCTTGCCCAGAACATTATCTTCGGGCTGCTTGCTGTCGCCATGGGCGGATCAGCACTCAAGCTTGTAACCACCAAAAACATCGTCCACGCTGCGCTTTACCTCGTGATCGTACTTTCCGGCATTGCTGCCCAGTACATCCTGCTTGCCGCCGAGTTCGTAGCGGTAGTCCAGGTGCTTGTGTATATCGGCG
>JAYTWN010000009.1:0-3654 GCA_043743435.1 Acidimicrobiia bacterium | reverse complement strand
AGGTCATTCCGCACATCACCGATGAAATCAAGCGCCGAATCCTCGCCGTCGGCACAGACGAAATCGATGTGGTCATCACTGAAGTGGGTGGCACGGTTGGCGACATTGAAATTTTGCCGTTTCTTGAAGCGATCCGGCAGTTCCGCAAGCAGGTGGGGCGAGACAACGTTTGCTACCTTCACGTGACGCTGCTTCCCTTCATTGGACCTTCTGGCGAGCAGAAAACCAAGCCAACACAGCACTCTGTCACCGAGCTTCGTAGCCGCGGCATTCAGCCTGATGTGATCGTGTGTCGAAGTGATCGTCCCATCCCGACGAACCTGAAACGCAAAATCAGTCATCTCTGCGATGTGCCACCCGAGGCAGTAGTAAGCGCGCTTGATGCCGGGAACCTTTATGAGATTCCGTTGGTGCTTCACGAAGAGGGCCTCGACACCTATGTGTGCGACATTCTCAAGATCGACACGGAGAAGTACCCGATCGATTTGGTTTCGTGGGAAGCGCTCGTTGAACGGGTTCGTACACTTGATGGTGAAGTGAAGATCGGCCTTATTGGTAAGTACATCAACCTTCCCGACGCGTACCTTTCGGTGGTGGAATCGTTACGTCATGCGGGTTTCCATCACGGGTGCAAAATCACCATCGAGTGGTTTCAGGCGGAAATGGTGCCGGATCTTTTGGCTGCGGGGAAGCTGAATGATCTTGATGGCATTGTCATTCCTGGTGGTTTTGGCGAGCGGGGTATCGAGGGCAAAGTTGCGGCGGCCTCGTGGGCTCGGGAGAATAAAATTCCCTGCCTCGGTATTTGTTTGGGCCTTCAGGTGATGGTTATCGATTACGCCCGCAACGTCGCTGGATTAGCAGGGGCGAACTCTTCGGAGTTTGATGCCACGGCACCACACCGGGTGATTGACTTGCTCGATGAGCAGCGTGATGTGGTCGAAAAGGGCGGTACCATGCGCCTTGGTTTGTATCCTGCGCGCTTAGTTCCTAGCAGTCAGGTGGCTGAGGCGTACGGCAAAGAAGTGGTCTACGAGCGCCACCGTCACCGCTATGAAGTCAATCCACGGTACCGACGTCGGCTTGAAGAATCTGGCCTGGTGTTCAGTGGTACATCTCCCGATGACACGCTTTGTGAGTTCATTGAATTGCCCGATCATCCATGGTGGGTGGCTACTCAAGCCCACCCGGAGTTCCTGAGCCGTCCGCAGCGTCCGCATCCGCTGTTTCGTGGCCTGATTGGCGCGGCGTTGAGTCGTTCCGAGGGGCGTGCGCCACGGTTGATCAATCTCGGTCCACTCAGCACCGCTGTTGCTTCTGGAACGCAGGCATAGCCGACATGACTACTGCTGATACTACGCGTGCAGATTTTGTGTTAAAGGAAACTTCGACGCTGTTTGCTGGCCGAGTGTTCACCTTGTTCGACGAGATCTATGAGTCGCCAACCGGTGAGCGGTTTGATCGTCAAATTGTCCGAAACAACGGTGCGGTTGCCGTTGTGGCGTTGCATGAGGACGAAACCGTTACGTTGATTCGTCAGTTTCGCCCAGCGCTTCGTGAACGGATTTTGGAAATTCCTGCGGGCTTGCTGGATAAACCGGGTGAAGAGATGGCCGACGGGGCTGCCCGAGAATTGCGTGAAGAGGTCGGCTTGGCTGCCGGACGGATGGAGCTGCTCGGTGCCTGTGCGCCTGCTCCTGGTATGACCGATGAGCGCATCACCATCTTTTTGGCGCAAGAGTTGACCTTTGTTGGAAGCCAAGTAGATGGCCCAGAAGAAGAGGACCTAGAGATACTCAGAATTCCGTTTTCAGAGGCGTTAGCTCTGGCAACGGGCGGCGAAATACTTGACGGGAAAACTCAGCTGGGACTTCTGCTTACTGCTCGTCGATTTGGCTGGTAACCCTCTACGCTGAGCGAGTGACCGTCGGCCTGCCTTCGAAGATCGATGTGAGCTTGCCAACCGAGGCGGAGGATTTTCTTACTTGGTTGGCCGTTGAACGTGGGCGCTCGAATAATACCTTAAGTGCGTATCGACGTGATCTGCGCGCGTACGTTTGGTTGCTCAATGAGGCGGGGGTGTCGGTAAGTAGCGCCACGGAAGCACATCTTTTGGGCTTCATCGAAGGGTTGCGGGCGGCGGGGCAGGCCCCAGCTTCGGTTCGCAGGGCTACGGTGACGGTCCGTTCCTGGCATCGGTTTCTTGCAGATGAGGGAGTGGTGGCTTTCGATCCCTCGGCTGATGTAATGCCGCCAAAGATTCCCAGCGCGGTTCCCAAAGCGCTTACGGAGGAACAAATTGTTCGGTTACTCGATGTTGCGGTTGATGTCGACGCTGCGGGCTTTCGTGATCGGGCTATTCTGGAGACGTTGTACGGCACCGGTATGCGTATCAGCGAAATGTGCGGGTTGTCCTTGGCCGATCTTGACTTGGGTGATCGATTAGTTCGTGTGCTTGGTAAAGGAGCAAAGGAGCGAGTGTTGCCCGTTGGTCGTATTGCCGCCGCGGCTCTAACCGAATGGCTTTCACCGCATGGCCGAGCCCTCCTGGAACCAAAACGATGGGCTCGACGTGGCGATGCAGAAGCGGTCTTCTTGAATCAACGGGGCGGACGTCTGACTCGTCAGGGGGCGTGGGGTGTGGTTCGCAAACACGCACTCACCGCCGATCTTGCCGACGTGGTGCACCCCCACGTGTTGCGACATTCCTGCGCCACGCATCTGCTCGAGCACGGAGCCGACATTCGTTCGGTGCAGGAACTTCTCGGTCATGCGTCGCTCACTACAACGCAGCGCTATACCAAGGTCACTACTGACCGCCTTCGGTCGGTATTTGAAGTGGCGCACCCAAGGGCGTTAACAAAGCCCACGTGGTTTGTCTGAGGGCTACTCGATACCGTTATCGCAGGCCGATGGCTTTGTAAGCCCGATCAAGCGTTACGGTGGCGATAGCACCGGCCCGTTCTGCACCTAGTTTGAGAATACGGGTAACCTCACCGGGGTCTGCGGCGAGTTCAGCAAAGCGCTCTTGCGTGGGGCGCAGATATTCGATCAACGCAGCAGCCGTATCCGACTTTAAAGGGCCGTATTGCGTGTATCTGCCCGCCAAGACCGCTGGATCGGCTTCTCCCGTTGCCGCAGCCAGGATTGACAGCAAATTGGAAATCCCGGGCTTGTTTTCGATGTCGTAGCGAACTTCGCCATCAAGATCGGTCATGGCCCGCTTCACCTTCTTCTCCAACTCCTTCGGGGTGTCCAAAACGTTGATGGTGCCAGCCGGCGAGGCGGCCGACGTCGACATTTTCGATGTTGGATCCTGTAAGTCCATCACTCTTGCGCCAACCCTAGGCATGGTGCCTTTGGGAACGATGAAGGTGTTGCCATAACGCTGATTGAAACGCTGGGCGGCATCGCGGGTGAGTTCAAGATGTTGACGTTGATCTTCGCCCACCGGAACTTCGGTGGCGTCGTAGAGAAGAATGTCGGCAGCCATGAGCGCTGGGTAGGTGAACAGGCCGGCAAGTACGTTGTCGTCGGTCTGTTTGGAGGCTTTGTCTTTGAACTGCGTCATTCGGCTCAGCTCGCCATAACCAATGGTGCATTCCATAATCCAACTCAGCTGCGCATGTTCGGGCACATGACTTTGGATAAACA
>JAYTWN010000008.1:0-8535 GCA_043743435.1 Acidimicrobiia bacterium | reverse complement strand
CTTTCGCTTTCGCTTTCGCCCGATGACGGTTTGTTCGTAGCCACCAACGATTGGTCAATGGCTCTGCGAAACCAACAGTTCGATAGCACGCCCGCGCTTGTCCCCCTCGATGCCGTGTGGGGTTTCGCGTCACCCCTTGTGCTGACGACGACCGAAGCCAATCCGTTCCAAATCCAACAGTGGGCTCAGGAGATGGCCGAAGTTCTTCTGCATGAACCCGATTGGGAACTGGCCTTCCTCACTGGTCTTGCTCCCGGTTCACCACTCGATGATGCATTACTACGTGCACTTAGCTCTCGGGTTCGGTTGGTCGGGGGCGAACCCACCATCCGCTGCATTGCTTCACTCACCGAGGGTGCCGACGCGTTTCTCGATCGACGTTCACGAACCTTCTGCCGCAATCTTCGCCAGGCAACCGCCCGAGCCAACGCCGCTGGCCTAACCATCGAATCCGTCGACGTAGCTGGCCGCAGTGGCGCCGACGTCCTCGCTCGCCTTGTTGCCATCGAAACGCAGAGTTGGAAAGGCCAAGAAGACTCCGGCATCACCAGCCCCGATATGGCCACGCTCTACACCGGTTTGGTTGATCAGCTCGCTTGCCAACGAGGCCCTGTGGCTGAAGCCTCGCCCCCGACCTCGAACGGGATTCGCTTAAGTGTTGCCCGCCTCGACGGTCTCGATGTCGGCTTCATTCTCGGTGGCGTGATCGATGGGCGATACCGAGGCTTCCAACTCTCCTACGCACAGTCCGTACGTACACTTAGCGTTGGGAATCTCCTGCAGATCCACGAAATTCGAAAGCTCTGCCACGAAGGTATTCACACCTACGATCTCGGCATGGACATGGAATACAAACGAGCCTGGAGCGATTCCGTCTTCACCACCCGCCCCATCATCGCCGTCCGCCAATAAGTCCTTGGTAAATCGATGGTCACAAATCCTGCCCACAAGTGGCGATTTTCATATCAAGCTGACGATAATTTTGGCGCATGAGATGCGGTAACCGGCGAACAGCCTGAGTGACGGATGTTCAATGGCCCTACTCGCACGGGCGTGACATATTGATTAATACTCCGGTATGTCATACGCTCGAATGATGAACGTTGACCGATTGAGCGTGACCGTCCCAACCGAAATGGGAGCAGAACTCCGCAGAGTTGCCGATCTTCGGGGTCAACCGGTTTCGACCTTTGTCGCCGAGGCGATTTCGCACCAGCTTCGTTTGGAGGCCCTTAACGAAACGCTCAGGGAGGACGATCTCGAATTTGGTCCGGTTTCGGAAGAAGGAATCGCCGACGCCATGAGAATGTTCGATCAAGCTGAAGCTTTAGCCGCAAAGAAGCACAGCCGAAAAGCTGCTGCATGACACTTCTCGTTCTCGATGCTGGCGCATTTATTGCCCACGATCGTGGTGACGATCGGGTTCGAGAATTTCTTGACGCTATCCTGCGCCGTGGCGGTCGAGTTGTAAGCCCATCGCCGGTGATTGCACAGGTCTGGCGTGATGGATCACGTCAAGCTCGCCTGGCAAGGCTTCTTCGTTCGGTCGATGTGCTCTCGCCTGGACTAGATCATGCGAAGTCAGCTGGACTGTTGTGTGCAAAGTCTGCGACATCAGACGTTGTCGATGCTCTGGTCGCCCTTTGCGCTCTGGATGGTTCAGTAATTCTTACCTCTGACGTGGAGGATCTTGAACATTTGACGAAAATCCTCAATCGAGAAGTGCTCGTTCAACATGTCTAGGTAATCTTCCCTCGATGCAGTCCCCGAAGCCCTTCGGCTGCATTCAAACGTGGCTCTGCTCGCGCTAGCTCGCTCGAGTGCCGCCGCCAGGTATGACACACAAGGTGACCAGGCGCTCTCGCACGGACAATAGTTGTAAGCCCGGAATGCAAGAAGGGCCCCACCTTGCGGTGGGGCCCTTCCAAGTACTACTTACCTACGGTTGGCTAAAAATCAGCCTGCGAAGGTTGGAGTTGCGTCAACAGCAACGGCTGGTGCCGGTGCTACTGCAGGAGCAGCCGTTGCAGGAGCAGCGGTTGCAGGAGCAGCTGCCGGAGCCTTAGGGGCCTCGGTGGTTGCTGGTGGATTGTAGTCATTTGTGATGATTACTGAAGCCCAGCACTCGTTAAACGTGGTGGTAGGAGCTGGTCCACCAGGTGTGGCATTGGTAGGTGATCCAGTGACGCTGAGTACATCGCCACAGCCGCCGATTGGGCGACGCTTGATGGTTACACGGCCGTCGGTGGTGTTGTCACCAGAGTTGTCCTTGTACGAGGCAACAGCGCCATCGGACTTGGTCTCGGTGATAAGGCAGTTCGTTCCAGAAGCGATGTTCTGGTAAACCTTCGACTGACGATCCTTGATCAAGAAGGTGTCTTTTGGTCCACCCTTGTCACAAGCAACGCTGATTTCGTAGGTAGCAATGTTGGTCTTCGGGTCGCCAGTGACAACCTTCGAGATGATCATGTCACCGTAGAACGAGTTCGTGACCGTGATGGTCTCGTTCATTGCGGTGAGGTTTGACTGCCAACGACCAGCTGAGTTGTTGACGCCGCCCAAAGGAGCTGCGGTGCCATTGGTTGAGGAGAATCCGGTTGCGGTTGCGCCGCCACCGTTGGTCTCCCAAACTTCACACTTCGAGCCAACGGTCAAGTTCGGGAACTCATTGAATGAGAACGACTTTGACTCGCCACCCTTTAGAGCGAATGAACCAGTGAATCCAGCAGCAGTGTTCGGAGCAACTGCGCCGCCAACTTTTTCCTTCAGAATCTGTGCAAGAACCTGGGTGTAGAGCGAAGGATCGCCAGTTCCAAGGTTTGCCCAGTTACCAACAAGTGCACCGGCAGGAACCGGATTGGTGTTGAAAGGGACAATGGTGAGCGTGCTTGCGGTTGATGTAGCAGCGACGCCAGCAGTGAGGTTGGCAGCATTGATCAGAACAGCGCGAACGTAATCAAGCTTTGAAATTGCTCCAACGGCGGTCCCAGTTACCAACGGGAAGCCCGCTGAAGGGGTCGTTGATGGGCCGTTCCACGTATTCGTAGCCACGAGGACGATCGACGCAATACCCGCAGCGTTACCAAGGATGGAAGTCGCTCCGGTAACGGTCGGTAGGGTTCCTGCGGTGAGTGCGTCAAACACTGCATAGTTCGTGACCAACGTTGTGCCGTTGTAGACAGGTACAAGTACGTAGGATCCCGGAACTGGAACAACAACGTCGTTAGCAGCGTATCCAGCTGGAAGTGCCACAGCTGCTACCGCTGGAGTTGAAATGAAAGCGGTCGGGTTGGTGAAGGTACCCAAGGTTGGGAATCCGGTGCCCGGAGTGTTGTTGTTGTTTGCGAATGCAAACGGAACAGTCGAAGCAGGAGCAAGGCTAATGGTGTAAGCAGTGACAACAGTTCCAGTAGGTCCCCATCCGTTAGCAGCGGTGTTCAACCAGCCGTACGACCAAACAGCCGGAACGGCTGCCGACGAGGTGGCAATAAATGCGCGCTGAGCAGCAACTGCGGCGGTGCCGGTGGTTGTTGCGATCGTTACTGATCCGCCTTCGAGACCATTTGCTGGGCTGATGAAGCGAGCGTCAGTAGGGTTCGAGCAAGCGATTGACATTGGGTAAGCGAAGCCAGCGGTGGCTTCGTCTCCAACAACAACCTTCTTGACGGTGATCAGTGGGTACGACATGGTGATCTGGATGTCGGTAGCCGAGACCACGGGAACGTAGCCGGTAGCAACGGTTGGGCCGCTGCCTGTAGCGAACGCACCGATGGTCGACGATGAGGTAGCTCCACCGATGGAAATGGTGATCGTTCCGAGGCTGGTGTTAGCCGAACCAGCGTTGGTCGAGGTAACCCGGCAAGATGAAGCAGAGTTCAACTGGAAGCTAGGAATCGTTGCAGTTTGACCCGGGGTAAGGGAAAAAGCAGCGACAACATCGCCTGGGTTGTTGGTGGTGTTCTTGCATGAAATCGAAACGCTTGCACCAGTTACGCCTGAAGGAACTGGTCCTACAGCCTTCAACGTGGTGGCAATTGCCTGTGTTCCGATTTGTGCATTTGCGACAGTTGCGAAAGCTGGTGCGGCGATTACGCCGATTGCAGCTAGCGCCAAAGCCTTGCGGGAGATCCGCTTAGTCATGTGCACTCCTTGTGAGTATTTGAGGTTTCACCATGGTGCCGAAAGCCTCCGGGCTGGAGCCACTCTCTTTGATTCGAAGCATTCACCCCGAAACGAGGAGAGTGATTTCGACCCGACACTGCTGATGAGCCATAGACGTGGATCTATGACGGAGATGACTTTACGGACCAATTGTTACGAAAGCAAGAGGAAGTTCCGAGTTTTCGTCACAAAACCGCAACATTTGCCATTTCAGCGCACAATTGCCACATATTCGCCCTCAAGTAGGAGCGCTAGTCAGCAGCTCATCGCTCGTTAGGGCCACGAGACAAGTCGAGGTCGAGCCTCAGCAGTTCAACAAACTCTTGCGCCCGGGCGACGAGTGCCGGGGGCGCTAGAGCTAGGTCATAAACCAGGCTGTCCTTGAAGATCTTTTCTCGCTCAGCTCCGCTCAAAGCGTCGAGCTCCTGTGCGCTCCAGATCTTTGAATCCATACGCTTTATTTTTACCTCTTTCCGACTTCAACACGAGCGCCAATCGCCCTGTTCGAAGTTTGCCGGATCGCTACGACAATTTTCCGGCAAACCCATTTGGCGGCCACCATCGGAGATCGTTTTGCCGAGCGCACGGTTCGGGATCATCAGCTCAAGCACGGCGGTACTTTGTAAGCACGCCTCTTCCCCCGTCCGACAAGACCAGTCCCTGGTGCATGAGCTTTTGCAGCCTTTTCGATACTGAAGCCTTTGGCAGGGCCAATCGTTCCGTAATCGAATTGAGATCTTGAGGTCCCGATTCAAGCACCCCAAGTACTTGAGCAAGTGCTGGTGAAGTTTTCCGAGGCGAAAGCTCACCCCGGCGACCCACCGCAGATGTGGATAATGCCGATGGCTTCTCGGATTCCCAATGTTCCCGACGGGCATAAATGATTGCCGTGAAACTCAAACCGTCGTCAAAAAATCCTGGTGGTGGAAGTTGCGAGGCTGCAAGTTCTTCCAACACGGTTGGTATACCTGAAGCCAAGGCCTCAACTACCCGTCCATCCTTGGTTTCAAGCTTTCTACAAATATCCACGAGTTGACGGTTTCTCGCCGACGTAAGTTCAACAGTTCCCAGCGACGCAACCGTGACACCGTAAAGACCACCCGGGCTCGTAATCCGGAACGCCTGGTTGGTCATGCGAATTTCGATAGCTCTACCGCTGGACCAGGGAGCGAGATCGCGATGCACAATTGCATTCGCAACCAATTCTCGAACCGCTAACGCTGGTGGCCACAACCGATTCGAAACTGCACCCGTCCGCTCATCTTCAATGATTTCGGTTCGACTGTTTTTCCGAACCCAATCCAAAGCATCGTCGAGCATCGAAGTGACCGGTCCAGTAAACGTCGCTTCATCGAGCGCTCGCAGGTGACCCCGAGAGGCGCCGAGGGGGAGCAACGCAGCACGAATGGTCACATCAGGAAGAAACTGTTGGGGATATTGGCCCAGCGCTAGTAATCCAGCCGTGGTTGGAACCCCGTCGCGATTGGTAACTCCCGTTTTAATCAGTAGATCCACATCGCTAAAGGAACGAAGACGGGCACTAGACAGTCGTGCTTGGCGTTGAAAATGCTCAACGAGTACACCATCAAAATCGTCGCTCCGAGCACCATCGACTGGATGCTCATCGAAATTCGGGCGCCCCCGCCCCACCACGAACGCTTCTTCTTCAACGGAGGAAAGCTCGTAGTCCCCGTCGCCGAATCGAAGAAACGCCTTACGGCTGCTCGTTAGTCGACAGGGTTTTGCCGAAAGGGGAGTTTCAGCAACTACGGCGACGATGAGGACCTTGCCTTCGAATTCGACCTCCGCCACCTCAACTTGAACAGGCGGGCTCAGTGCCTGTCTCGCCATCGAAACCACGCCCTCCGCCAAAACTCGCGGGTTTGGCAAATCAACGACCGCAAAGCCTTGCGATTCATCAAGCCCGAGAATGATCGTTCCACCACCAGGAAGGTTGGCAAAGGCACACAGCGAATTCGCAAGGGTTTTCGGAAGGCCGCCGGCAGCGCTCTTTGCTTCGACGGTGCGACTGTCTGTTCCCGCAATCCTCAGGCCGGAAACGATTGCATCTAGGTCTGCTTCAGTCATAGAAACCCCGTTGTTGTGAACGACTTCCATCCTAACTCGAGGAAGTTCCTTTTTGTTCCTATTCGTTCCTATTTGTTCCTGTTTACTCCTATTCGGGCTCGAGCAGTTTAAGTTGGGCTCGGGTAACAGTGGAACTGAAATTGCGATCACTTGGGTTGGAATTCAGGTTTCAACCTACGGAGTGGCAGCGTGCCCGCAGCGCCGTTACGAAACCAACGGCGAAGCGGCGCAGCCACCATGGCGAGCAACTAGGCGGCGGCGCGGAGTGAGGCTTGGAGCCAGCCGAGGCCATCGAGACGAACTTCTTTGGCTCCGACCGATTCGATAAAGGTTTGCTCCAGGGTTCGTCCGGCGCGCAGCACATCGGTTTCGCCGTTGGCCACGATGGCTCCGCCATGCACGATGGCCACGTAATCACACAGGTTCTCCACCGTTTCCATCACATGCGAGGAAAAGATCACTGTGCCGCCGTCCGCCCGGAACTTCGCCAACACTTGTTGCACCATTCGTGAAGAAACAGGATCAACGGATTCAAAGGGCTCGTCGAGAAACAGAACCTTGGGGACGTGCATGATGGCCGCGCCCAACGCGATTTTCTTCCGCATACCTTGGCTGTAATCGGCGACGATTTCCTTCGTGGATTCGCAGAGCCCGAGCAGTTCGAGCACTTCTGCGCACCGTTGCTTAGCTTCGGCGACGTCCATTCGACGCATCCGGCCTATATACGTGAGGAACTCACCGCCAGTTAAGCGGTCGAACAGGCGAAGGTCATCGGGAAGCACACCTATGCGTTCCTTGGCAGCAATGGGGTTGGCCCACACGTCTATACCGTCGATCATCACGCGGCCAGCATCGGGGCGCAGCAAACCCGTCATCATCCGCAACGTGGTGGTCTTGCCCGCACCGTTGGGCCCAACCACGCCAAAGAACGAACCGCTCGGAACCGCTAGGTCTAAACAACCAACCGCGATCTTCTCGCCGTAGGCCTTACGCAAGCCAACCGCTTCAACTGCAAAAATTTCTGAACCCATCGATCCGCCATCGACCGCTTTGTTCCCCAGCTTGAGCTTGGACTTCACGCCAAAACCACCCAACCCCACCACCCAACCGCACCCTCCCCCAGGTTGGGTGGCCCAGTTGGGTGGTTTTGGCCCCGGACAGGCACCAATCGGTTGAGCAGCAAGCCCAGCAGCCCGGCCAGTTGGTTCGAAACTTCGGTTTGCAAAATCAGTCAGTGACTAATTGTAAAAACAGTTGTTGAGCAACTGTTTTTGCTAGTTTGGGGCGATGGAACTCCTCAATCGCCTCGTTGAGCCCTTACTGGAGTCGTTGATCGCTTCGACTCCGGTCGTGATCGTTGAAGGTGGCCGGGCCAGCGGGAAGTCCACCGTTTGCGATCAGATCATTCAGCGTCGGGGCTGGTCACCACGGCTGGATCTGTCCGACCCACAAACCCTGGCGAACCTCCGTCTCGATCCGCATCGATTCCTCCTCAGCCAACCCGCCCCTTGCTTCATCGACGAAGCCCAACTTGAGCCAACCGTCACCGTCGGCGTAAAGCGGATCATTGACCAACGCAAAGCCCCCGGGCAATTCGTACTCACCGGATCGGCGAGACTCGGTCGCGATGCACTCGGAGGAAGTGATCCCCTCGCTGGACGAGCCGTGCGGCTTCGCATGTTCTCGCTCACGCAAAGCGAACTCGAACGACGACCGAATGACCTGATCGACCGTGCTTTCGGCCGAGGATGGGAATCATCGGACCCCGTCGCCCCTGCAAGCCAACGAAATCCGTGGCTTGGTGGCCTCCCTGGAATCAGCGGAGTGCTCGATGGTGAATTCGTCACAGCATGGGAACGCGAAATCGCCACTTACGTTGAGGCAGTACTACCGCTGGGGACGATCGGAACGAGAGCCGATTTGGGTCGGCTTTTACGCACGTTCCGATACTTCGCCGCCAATAGCGGTCAGCTCCTCAACCTCGCCCGAGCTGCAAGCGAACTTACGATGCAAGCAGCAACCGTAAGAAACCATATCGATTTGCTAGAGGCATCGTTTCTCCTGTTCCGGATTGAGGCACACCGACCGGCGGAGCACCGTGTAGTCACAGCACATCCACGACTGTTCGCCGCTGACACCGGTTTGTCAACGTGGGCAGCCCGTGCTTGGGCACACCAGCCAAATGCCACGCTGCTTGGTTCCCTTACCGAAAGTTTGGTTGCTCACGACGTACTCGCAGCAGCCGAAGCTTCCCCCGATCGCATCGTTGTTCGTCATTGGCGAGAT
>JAYTWN010000007.1:0-13957 GCA_043743435.1 Acidimicrobiia bacterium | reverse complement strand
TCAGGTCGGGGCTGGTCCTACCCACATCTTCGCTTGAGGCTACAGCCACGGTTGCGGCATCCACCGCTGCGTCGGTGTTCGGATCACTTTTTGTGCACGCCGAAAAGACCAGTGAAAAGGTGACGATCGAGCCGACCATGATTGTCCGCGCGCGATTCATCAGATTTATCGGATTCATCAATGGAGAGAGATTCTTCATATCTCTTCGACGCTAGAACCATCCGAGTGAGTTCCCGGACCGTACAGAAACCAGTCGGTAGGATGGGGTTATGAACGATGGCGGGGAACAACACTTCACGGTTCGGCGCAGTGTGTCGGCCGCCGATCGTGCCGCGCAACTTGATCTGCGGTACCGGGTGCTGCGGGAACCTTTGGGCATGTCCCGAGAGCAAGCCATCTTTGCCCGTGACGACGACCCGGATACCGTCCACCTCCTTGCCGTTGCTTTCAGTGCTGGCGACGATGTTGTCAATGCCCAGCGCTCTGCAATCGAGGTTGGCGGTGCTCAGGGCGAAGCTTTTGGCGATGGTCACGATGGGCCCTTTGGTGCAGTTCCGGTCATTGGTACAGCGACCATGATCACCCACGGTCCGAATGACGTGCAGTTGCGAGGCATGGCGACGGATTCCGCCTGGGCCGGGCGCGGTGTTGGAAAGGCGGTGCTCGAAGCGGCTCATGAACTGGCCGGTTCGCGTTCGCTGTGGTGCGACGCCCGCATGTCGGCTCACGATTTCTATGCGCGCTTAGGTTGGGTCGCCGCGGGCGAACAATTCGACATCCCCCAAGTAGGCCCCCACACGGTGATGCGCTACCGCGGCTTGCCGAATGCAAGTTCCTGATCCCGATTTTCGCCATTAGTAGTGGGACGTTCTTGCCGGGCTAGTGCAAGTTCTCGAAGTTTGGGCGCGTGCGCTCTTCCTGTGAAAATATTCACTCAGCTGGAGAAATGCACATCGGACACACGCGCCAAAACTCTGATTCATTGAACGGGAGACTGCCGAATAGTCCATTCGTACGATTCTGCGGCCAGACCCGCCGCTCGCTGCGTTCTCGTCGTTGCAGGTAGGGCAGGCTAGCGCGTCCTCCTGCGTCCTTGCGGGCAGCGATTCTGACTCGCAGCTCCGCAACGAAGCAATCAATCAGCAGTCTCCTAGTGAAAAGAGTGGGCCTAGTGGCGCAAAGTTCCGCCATCGGCCCAAGCAAAAATAACTTACATCTGAATTTTTGCCTCGATAACGTGAGGGATATTTGGGTTGCGGTGCGACACACGGTGGTCGATGGCAAAGTTCACGTCGTGATCCCCCTATGCCACCTCGAATTACTCCCGTTCCGATTTGGCGGTTCCCCGCATGCCAATGAGCTCGATCTGAGCATGCCTTCGACGACCGATGCTGGTACGTTCAAACGGTGACACTCCACGATGATGCACCGCCCAAGACTCCACCCCATACAAAGCCTCGCAAACGCATAGCCAGTTTGTTGCCTTCTACGACGGAAATTGTCTCAGCGTTGGGGTTGCTTGATGATTTGGTGGCCGTCACGTTTGAGTGTGATTACCCGTTAGGCGTGCGTGAAGGCAGAGCGATTGCTGTCGATACGGCTATGCCAAAAGATCTCACACCGGGTGAGATTGACGTATTCGTACGTGCACGTATGGCTGCGGGATTGCCGATGTACGAGCTCGATGGCGCTGTGATCAATACGCTGCAACCCACCGTGGTCCTCACGCAAGACCTCTGCCAAGTGTGCGCACTACCCGCTGGTGAGGTCAACGCGGCGATGCAAAAGCTCGGTTGTGAAGCTGAAGTGATTACTTACGATCCACACTCGGTCGACGAAGTGTTTACCGGAATCGAGTTGATCGCCAACACCCTCGACGCTGCCAGCGCCGGTCGTAAGCTCACAGATGAACTGCGCAGTCGTCGTCGGCACGTGGTGGACCGAGTGGCTACCACCATTGAGGAGACCGGCAAAGCGAAGCCTCGTGTGCTGGTGTTGGAATGGATTGATCCGCCGTTCATCGCAGGGCACTGGGTACCCGAGTTGGTGAGTACGGCCGGTGGCGACGTACTGCTCGGCATTCCGGGCGGGCGCTCTACTACCGTTTCTTGGGCCGAAGCTGAGGCCACAAATCCCGATGTCGTGTTGGTTGCGCCGTGTGGTTTTGATCTTGATGGCGCAGTGGCCCAAGCGCAATCCGTCGCTCACCATTTCCCCAACGCGCAGCTGTGGGCCATCGACGGCAATGCGTACGTCACGCGTCCCGGCCCCCGCCTCATCGACGCCATAGAAGCAATCGCCAGCGCCCTTCACGACCACCAACCAACCCCTGGCATCACCGCCCGCGCCTGAGCGTGAGACCACGCACGGTCACACACACGGTCACACACGGGCATCACCGCGCGCGTCTGAGCGCGAGACCGCGCGCGCCTGAGCGTGAGACCACGCACGGTCGCACACAGTCACACACAGTCACACACCAATGCGGCAGGGGTGCCAGTTAGCGAATACAACACCCGGCTGAATTCGCTACGTGGCACAAATACGTCGACGGTTGCTGTTCCGTCATGAACGGGCGATCGATCGAGAGCTCCTCCGCTTTGGTGAGTGCACGTAACGCACGAGCCGACAGGTGCTCAAAAAGTTCCACAGCTTTCAGAAGGCGGCGATACTTGGAAATCACTGCAATGGAGTAGAAAACTGCCTAGCTCTCGGGACGCAACTTTTGGTGGGGAACGGGATTCGGAGTTGAATAGGGATATGCCTGAACCAGCTCCAACCGAACCTGTGACGCCGACGACGACCTCAACAACCCCGCAACGTCTCAAAGGCCGGGTGGCAGCCATAACGGGTGGAGCTTCGGGTATTGGAAAGGCCACGGCGTTTCGCTTTTTGCAAGAGGGCGCTTCGGTGGTAGTAGCCGATTTACACCAAGCCAACGGTGAAGCATTTCTCAAAGAAGCCACCGCAATAGGGTTCGATCGAGCAAATATCCGATTCATAAGCGCGAATGTTTCTTTCGAAGAAGAGGTTGCAGCCATCGTCGCCATGGCAGTTGAACAGTTCGGCGCACTCGACATCATGTTCAACAATGCCGGTATCGGCGGCGCGTTTGGCTCAGTTACCGATATCCGGATTGAGGATTGGGACGAGACCTTCAACGTGGTGGCCCGAGGTGTGTTTCTTGGCGTGAAGCACGCGGCGAAGCAGATGATCGTTCAAGGTGGCGGATCGATAATAAACACCGCTTCGGTAGCGGGCATTACCGGTGGCGGTGGACCTCCGGCGTATTCTGCGGCCAAGGCCGCGGTTATCAACTTCACACGAGCCGCGTCGATCGAGTTAGCCGAGCACTACATTCGCATCAATGCCATTGCTCCCGGAGCGATAAGAACACCGCTATTAGAAATGGGCCGCAAAGCCGGTTCACTCGACGACGCGATTCATCGCTTTCAGCCTTGGCCAGAGCAGGGTCAACCCAACAACATCGCAGCCACCGCAGCCTTTCTCGCTAGCGATGACGCTCGGTTCATAACCGGCGAATGCATCACCGTCGACGGCGGGCTCCTCGCCAGCGGCCCAATCAGCAGCGGTATCTACGGTGCTGCTCCCCCAGGGTGGGTGGGCATGAACCGAGGAAACACCGGCCAGGGTGCCACCATCCACCAACGCGGCGAACGACCGTAAGCGCAACGCCTCTTCCTATCTGGTTGCGGTTTGGGTCACCGGTGAGGCCAAGGCCGCTTACCGATCGGCGCGCTCCCGAGCGGATAGGCACGCGCACTTCAACACACAAACCGCCCTTCGGTACGCGCGGTTCACCCGAGCACGCGAAGCTCCCCTCCGATGGAACAGTTATCCAGCTGAAAACCTTTTTCCAGCACGCCCGTTGGCTAACAGCACCGTCCGTTCGGGTGATGAAATCGGGCCGACGGCGTTTGATTCGGGAGGTCGGCAAGAGACGGTAGGCCAAACGGACCAAATTCACTATGCAGCGAAGAGCACAGTCAAGGTTGGTGGTCCTGGAGTCGAAGCATGAACCTACGTGCAGTTGCGAATAGGTGCAGCAGCAAAAACCTCAAGGACTTCCCCATGAATAAAAAGGCCATTGGCTCCACCGCTGCTGCGTTTCTTCTGAGCAGTGCCGCTGCCGGCTTGTTCCTCACCCAACCGTCAATGTCCCATGCGTCCGACGCCACTGCCGAGGCCGAAGCACCTTCGCTCAACGGCACCATCGTCGACGGAACCGGCAAGCTCATGGCTGGAGTGGTTTTGGAATGGAACTCCTCGCAGCAGGGCGCTTCGTTTCGCACCATGACCGCACCCGACGGAGCCTTCCGACTCGCAGGCATCACGAACACCCGTGACGGCTCGCTCAAAATCCTCAGCCCTGTTGGAATGGCCTTCAAATCACAAACTGGTTCAATGGGTGGAACCCTAAGCCCACGTAGCATTGAAAACATCGTGTACGGCGGCGGAACTACCGTCACTGACATCAAGATTGTTGCCGATGCCGGTGCTGCGGTAAAACCGGTTCAGTATGTACGCGAAGTAAATCGCGGATACACCCTGCAACCAATTGCGGATCTTGCGCTGCCAAAGAACAAGCGCTTAATGGATGATCTCAGCGCTGGAGAAATGTGGGACAACAAGACACTCGTGGCCGGACGCGTTGAAGACGGCAAAGGCAACGTTGTTGGCCGTGTTGTGGTTAACCTCATCCAAATCAATGGATCAACAACGTGGACGCAGCGCCAGGTGTCGGCGGTCGATGGTGAGTTCCGTTTCGGCGACATTCCTTCGGGCAATTACAAATTAGTTGTTGAAGGCCCCGATGGCATCAAGGTGGCCAAACTGGCAGCACCCGCCGGTTCGGGAACCGCTAGCGCGAACTCGATCGACGGCATTTCTATCGCCGCCAACTCGGTCTTCAAAGGTGCCGTTGTAACCGTTGATCTCAGCGGCGTAAAGCAACCAGCGCAGTAGGCAGCCAACTCCGCTCCTCAAGAACCCAACGATCCAACAACGACAAACACACCTCAAACGGCGAATGACGAGACACAACAAGCTTCCCGAAACCGTTACCGACCATACGATCAACTACCACCAAGTTACACCGACGTACTTATCGGCAGCACTTCTAGTGCGTGTGCGCGTAAATCCTGTGACGTAGTGATTTCCGTGTGAAAGCCGCGGTGGTGTTGGGAACCGAGCGAAAAATACTACGTAATGACTTACGCTTCCCTGCACTGGTGCAGGGAAGCGCAAGTTATGCGGCTGCCATCGACCACTGCAAACGCACACTAATATGCGAACATAGTTTCATAAAAGGCGTTGTGTTATCGACTTGTGGTTGGCACCGTAGCGGATTGTCGCAAGTGCTCCGTTCACAATCAGCTGTTGCGGTGAAACGTGACCAATGTCGACGTTATAGAAGACCGGTATGGTAAGCCGCCCGAGCGCATCAGCGATGGCGTCCTCCTGCGTGAAACTCTCGGCATTCGCTCCCGAGCGATCGTCCAATCATCACGGCATTAGCCCGTTCGAACCAACCTGCTAAGCGAAGATGATGAAGAGTGCGAGCAACTTCGAACGCTTTGCTTTCTGCGTTTTCCAAGTAGACGATCAGTCCTTCGGGGGCATAGGTGTTGGCAAACAGAGAGATGTCGCCAAACGGTGTTCCGACGAGGCGCGAGACAATCTCGTTACAGCCACCAACGAGTCGACCCACTACCTCGATTTCTCGTTCGGGACCCAACACCTTCCAAGTCGTCGGTGTGTCAACAGGAAATGAAAGGACTTCTGGGTCCGATTGATAGTCGGGCCACTTTGAAGCAAAAATATCCTGCGCGTTGTCGATGAACGAATCGCCCCGCACTCCACTAAGAATTGTCTGCCAGTTGGTGACGCCCAAGGCGGGAGCCATCGGTAGGTCCATAAAATTCTGTCCATGGAGTGTCATCAAACCTGAGCGCAGTAACAATGCAAACGTGACGGCTGAACAATCAGACCAACCCGCAAACCACCGCGGATTTGCAGCAATCCGTTCGAAGTCAAGATGCTCAAGCACCGGCAACAACAACTCACCACCCCAAGGAGGAATGACGGCGCCAACCGTCTCATCGGTCATCATTTCTTGGAGCTCCGATGCCCGGTCGATAACACTTGCGCTGACATGATCGCCGGAAAACAAACACCGGCCACGCCGCACCACGTATCCCGCCCGTTCCGCGAATCTGGCCGAAACTTCGAACCGAGGTTCAAACGCTTTGCCAACTCCAGCACTTGGAGACGTAACAGCAATGACGCCACCCATTTGGAGTGCGGGCGGAACAATGAGTTGCTTAGCCATGCGCCATGTTGACATAAAGCCGCCGAAATCGGTCCGTCATTTACCCTCGCCTCGGCTTACGATCAGCTTGGCTCATCCAACAAATTGAGCTGCATAGCAAGTTCATCGATTGAGTGATTCGTGGGGAGGGTAGCCACTTCGCCATCGGCAGAGAACCCGTTGCGCGCGTAAAGGGCGATTGCCGGTGCGTTTGAGCGAACGACCCCGAGTGTGACGGTCTTTGCACCGTGTTGGCGAGACCATTCGATTGCACTCTCAACGAGGCGTTGGGATGCACCGGTGCGGCGAAACTCGGGAGTAACCCACAAACCCCACAATTGGGTGTCAGCCGCTCGCTCACTACAGGCACTACAGGCACTACAGGCACTACAGGCACTACAGGCAATGCCGACGATCCCCGCTCCTTCACCATCTACTTCATCGATGAATACCGCACCTTGTCGGCCTTCGAATCCCGACATTCTGCTGAGCCACGTGGAATCGTCGAACCCAAGTTCCCGCTTGTAACTTGAACCGAAGGCATCGGGATCCATTCGAAGCGCTTGGAGGCGTAGGCGTTTGTAAAGTTCGAGATCCTGGGGTGTAGCCAAGCGAGCGGACATGACCAACCTTACGTTCCAGGGCTTCCAAATTCGCAGAGGATTTGTACGCCCCTACGGTTGACAACTCGAGACGAGCCTTTGACCAGTAGTTGTGGTCCTCGAACTTGAGCCGCTCATCAGGACTTTGAATTGATGAAATGAGCACATGTGGACTCAATTGGATGATTTGCAGAGGCCTCCGCTTCCGCTGCGAAGCAACGGCCAAAATCGTCTCACGACCGTACACTCGCGAACCGAAGACAGGGCGGTTAAAGAGCTTGGTTTTTGGAGGGCCGCTGGAGCGATACCGGTAAGCGCAGTCGAGCAGCGAAGACACCACATCCCATCGTGACGAGGAACCACACCGGGCGAAGAACAAGCCACCGGCTATCGGCAGCCGAGCCAACAGCAAAGGAAGTGGACCGGAGAATCCACGCCATAAGCACCCATAGCGGTAGGTGACCCACGTAAATGAGTGCTTGATGGCGGTCGACATAAGTAACCAAACGAGAGATCGAGGGGCGGGAAGCAATGTGAACAAGACGGTCGCCAAAGAGCCCAACAAGGCCCGCTTGGAATGCGATCAGACCAAGGAGCGAAACGGTTACGTCGCCCATATTGGAAATTGCAACACCACGAACGGCCACCATCGAAGTGGGTAGACCGAACGCCGCTCCAACGATCATCACGAGCAGACCCGCAAAGCACAACCGAGCAGCGGTCAACCGATTCGAGCGAATCTCGTCGAGATGAAAACCACCCAGGAACGCACAACTCCAGGTTCCGAGCAGCGCCAAAGCCCACAACAAGCGGCTCTCGAATCCAACGAGGCGAAGCCCTTGCACAACGCCCGTCGCACAGACCAAACCAAGCAGTGCACGTTTCCCAAAGCGCGCATACAACCGGTACAACGCGGGAGCAAGAATCGTGATCGGCGCATAGACCCCAAGGAACCACAACGGGGACAGTGCCAACTTCATCAGCCCAACCGTTGCAGGCGAAGCAAACGCTGCAACCAGCGAACCAAAAGCAACGAGGGGAAAGGCGGGCAACAACAACTTGCGAACCCGAGAAACCACCCACTGCTGCGAACTTCTACCGTGCTCGAAATTCCGTCGGAGCGAACCCAATGAAACCGCACCCCCGACGAGAAAGAACAACGGCATAACTTGCAAGAACCACGTCAGTACAAAACCACCGGGCACGAGGTTCAAGGCATTCCCAGCGTGGGGACCATGACCATCCCAACGAAGCGTTGACAGGGCACCATGCCACGTCACCACAATGACCAGCGCCAGCGAACGAAGAACCGTCGGCAACGCATCTTTTGCAGGCAAGGCATCTGTTGTAGGCAGTGCACCTGTTGTAGGCAGTGCACCTGTTCTAGGCAGTGCACCTGTTGCAGGCAGTGCACCTGTTCTAGGCAGTGCATCTGTTGCAGGCAAGGCATCTGTTCTAGGCAGTGCACCCTTGGCCGACGACGACGGAGGAGTTTGCGTTACTTCAAGCGTTGCGGTTTCCATAGGGTCAAGCTTGCGCGAACCAACCCAACAGTTCTATCCGCAAAACCCCCTACTCCAACCTGGGGGGAACCCAAATGACAACTACAAATTCCCCGCAAGTTCGCAAATAGTGCACCGCAGATTCGCAGCCCGATGCCCGGAGGTTCGCACACTTTCTTCGGCAGATTCGCATTTGAACATCCGCTAATTCGCAAACAATTGGTAGAAATTTCGCAACGACAGCGCTAAGGTAACGCCATGGACCCGGGCCAAATCGAGAGGCGCATCGTCAAGATCGCTCGTGAACGAATGACAGAAACGGCCGTTCTCGCCCTCCAAGGGGCTCGGTCTGTCGGCAAATCGACGGTACTCAGAGAACTATCCGAGCATTTCGGGGTGCCAGTAATCGACCTCGACGACCGCGCACAGCTAGCGCTTGTCGCGGCCTCACCAGCCGATTATGTCACCGGGCCAACACCGGTTTGCATCGATGAATACCAGCGCGTTCCTGCGGTGCTGCAGGCAATCAAGGCCGAACTCAATCGCAATCACGCGTCCGGCCGTTTTCTTC
The DNA here is from genome assembly GCA_043743435.1 of Acidimicrobiia bacterium. Lineage (GTDB taxonomy): Bacteria > Actinomycetota > Acidimicrobiia > Acidimicrobiales > JANYDT01 > JANMZO01. The sequence continues at coordinate 4,951 of JAYTWN010000007.1, read as the reverse complement.
TAACCGGGTCTACCCGGTTCGAAAGTCTGCCCAGAACAACACAAGGTCTCACAGGCCGCATTCAATTTCTCGACATTCTTCCGTTCTCCCAGGGTGAAATCGATGGGAACCACGAAGATTTCCTCGATACAGCGATTCGTGATCCCGAGAGTCTGGGATCCCTTCCACCATCCACTACACCTCGCGCTGAGTACGCCATGCGGGTTTGCCGGGGCGGGTTGCCTCTTGCCATCCATTTGAGCGACCAAGCGCGGCGACGCTGGTTTGACGCTTACCTTTCCCAGGCCCTTTCCAGCGATGTGCCTGAACTCGAAGGTACCCGTCGTCTCGATGCGCTTGCGCTACTCTTCGAGCGACTTGCCGCACAAACGGGGCAGTTGCTCAACGTCAGCAACGCGGCATCGGCTATCGGGCTTGAGGCGCGTACTGCGGATAACTACGCGCAATTGCTCGCCGACTTGTTTTTGTTGCGACAGCTTCCGGCGTGGGGTCGCACCTTGCGATCACGAACCGGAAAGACAGCAAAGTTGCATGTTGTCGATTCCGGACTTGGGGCTCACATGATGCGCCTAACTCCCGCCAAACTCGCTCAACTTGACCCTGCCTCCACAACAGAGTTCGGCCACCTGCTTGAAACCTTTGTTGTCGGCGAGTTACAGAAACAAGCTTCCTGGCACGACGAAATTCGCGAGGTTGCGCATTGGAGAACGCACGACGACCACGAAGTTGATTTCCTCGTTGAACTCTTCGATGGCAGCGTTGTCGCGTTCGAAATCAAAGCTCGGTCACAAACCACTGCAAAAGATCTCGGCGGTCTTCGTCTCTTGCGGGAACTCCTCGGCGAGCAATTTCGTGCCGGGTTCGTCTTAACGACAGGTGAGCATTTCGGCCAGCTTGAGGACCGGATGTACACCTGCCCAATCGACCGGCTCTGGAAGCCCAACCGCCACTGAAAGCCTGTCAGTTCCTTCCGAAATGCTCCCCTCACTGTTTCGATCCATCCGCAGAGTCCGACTGGAAAACAGCGGCTGCAACCGCCAACTCGACATTGTTCTGAGAGGGCGCGTGCTGTCTGAATCAGATCAGCTGTCCTCGGGCGACACCCGAGTAGTTTTCGTTTTCGTCGGCCAGAATCACGCCGGATTCAAGCAACAGGCCACGAAATACCTCAGCGATCGATTCCAGAGGCTGGCTGCTTCGGAGGTGCACGCGTGACGAGGTCCATCCCATGGGGACATGGTGGCCGACATTTGGCTTCACTTGGAGTTGTAAAGGTGAGCGGGAGTAAGGTCATGACATGGGAACAGCACTGAAGCGCACACCGGCCATGTACAACCTCGCGATGTCGGAGGGAGTGGTGCCCTTGTATGAAGCGGTCAAGAACTTCATCGCCAACGAGATCGACCCGATTACTGAGGAATTTTATCGTCTCGGCAAGGGACGCTCCGAGCATTGGGGTTACGGCGAAGGCCAGCTCGAGCTGCTCCAGGGCGTGAAGGACAAGGCCAAGGCCAACGGGCTTTGGAACTTCTTTCTCCCCGATTCCGAAACCGGCGTGGGCCTCAGCAACCTCGACTACGCCTATATCGCGGTCGAGCTGGGCAAGAATCCGCTCGCCTCGGAATGCCTCAACTGCTCTGCCCCCGATACCGGAAACATGGAAGTTATCGAGCGCGTTGGCACGCCCGAGCAGAAGAAACAGTGGCTTGAGCCCCTCTTGGCTGGCGAAATTCGATCTTGCTACGGCATGACCGAGCCTGCTGTTGCCTCCTCCGATGCCAAGAACATTGCCACGCTGGCCGTGCTTGATGGCGAAGAGTGGCTGATCAACGGTGAGAAGTACTGGACTTCAGGCGCCGGTGACCCACGCTGCAAAGTAATGATCTGCATGGTCGTTACCAATCCCGACGGACCTCCACACCGCCGCCAGTCACAAATCCTTGTACCAATGGATACGCCTGGTGTCGAAATTCTTGGCGCCATGCACGTCTTCGGCGAAGATGATGCACCCCATGGCCACATGCACGTTCGCCTTAATAACGTACGTGTACCGAAGGGCAACATTTTGCTCGGCGAAGGTCGCGGTTTCGAGATCTCCCAGGTGCGTCTCGGCCCCGGACGTATTCATCACTGCATGCGTGCCATTGGTTCCGCTGAGCGTGCTCTCGATCTCATGGTCAAGCGTGGCTTGTCCCGTGAAGGTTTCGGTCGTCCGCTCGCCAAGCTGGGCAAGAACCCCGAAGTGATCTCCCGCGCCCGTATCGACATTGAAGCCATGCGCCTCATGGTTCTCCAGGCCGCCAAAGCCATGGACGAACTAGGCAATTCCGAAGCCCGCGTTTGGGTGTCGGCAGTAAAGGCCCTCGTTCCTGAGCGCGTTTGCCAAATCATTGATGAGGCCATGCAAATGCACGGTGGCATCGGCGTTTCGCAGTGGACCCCACTGGCCCGAATGTATGCGAGCATGCGAACCCTCCGCCTAGCCGACGGCCCCGACGAAGTGCACCACATGGTCGTAGGCCGCGCCGAACTCGCCGCAGGCGAAGGCCACGCCACCGCCATGACCCCCGAAGACACCGCATCCCCAAGCGGCCGGGGCTAACCCTCCGCAATCCCGGCAGACACACAGACGCACCCGCCACGGTGCAACAATGAAGCATTCAGCTTGCAGATGGTCAGCACCGACAAAGTTGCTGACCACTTGCTTCTGGGTCGATTTTTCCAAACCGTCAATCCATGCAGATTAAGCCTTCGTTGAAGGAAACCACTGAGTCCTTGTCAGTAAGTCCGCTTAGTATTCCGCCGATTTCACCGCTATCGGTTTTGATCTGAAACGAAGGGCCGGAAATCTCGTTGTTGTAGACGTCGACTCCGGGGAACCGCTTCTTCAAATTGCCAACGGTTTCGTCGAGTAACGCTTTGCCATCGGGGGCGTTTGATGGCGTAGGGCTGGCCGCATCCTCGGAGTACACAGAAATGAAATGTTCAACGCCAGCTGCACCAAACTGCGTTGGACCGTTAGAGAACACCAGCACGACCGAACCCCACTGCACTCGTCTCTCCTTGGTACCCAAACCTTCACACGGAGCCTGCTGATCCTCCCAGAGTGAGTCGTCGTCGAAGGCTCCATGCGCCGCAGTCATGGCCGTCATCACGGTTTCGAACTTGTCACCAAACTTCGATCCATCGACACCGTTGCCGGTAAGTAACAGCGGCAACTTTGAACCAGCCGCTCCAGCCACACTCGAAACCGCTCCAGAAACGTCACCAGCGTCAACCGACGATCCATCAGCCCCATCAGCCCCATTTGCCCCGTCTGCACCAGCGGACCCATCCGCACCGTTAACCCCATCCACCCCATTCGCTGCATCGGAGCCCACGACGGAATCAGCGACCACAACAGAATCGGAACCCGTCGAAGAGTCAGTAACGGCCACCGACGAAGCAGCATCCTTCGTTTTGGACCCACCACAGCTCGCCAGGGAGCCAGCCCCCAAGATCACCAGCGCTCCAACCGCTACGCATCGAATAGACCGAGTTTGCATCGTCATTCCGCCACCCTAGGCCCACTATCAACCCCATTTGGGTTTACTCCCTAAACCCCAGGCAGCGAGCCCGCGCGGCAAGTCCCGCCCGCATCGAAAGGCAAATCGGCACAGCTGTGCATCCAGCCAAGAAGTGTGCGCCCAGCCGCCGTGCCTGCGCACACTGTGCGTGCAGAAGCACACTTGATGAAACCGAGTGCCCTTGGATGCAAGTCATCGGCCCAAGCATCCGTTGGTCCATGAGTCCCCCATTCCCGAGTGCCGGCCGGAAAAGTGCTCACTAGCAGGACACGAAGCAAAGCGGAGAAAAGTCCCGCCAGCATCGAGATGAATCGAACAAACAACTTTGAACACGACGATTGCTCACCAGCCACGCGGTCACCAAACGTCGTAACGTGATTGCATGCTTTTTGAGCAGCTCAATGAACGAGACAGAACATGACGTCACCCAACGCCGAGAACTTCGCCACGAGTGGCGCGACTGCGGGACCAGAGAACAACGCTGGTTGGGCCCCTGTCACCGGAAAGAACCTCGGCAAAGCATTACTCGTATCCGAAAAACCACCCTGGCCGACCACCCCAACGCAAGAATCGAGGACATCGTGGTCAGACCCGGTGGTTTCAGTGTCCGCCAAAGCCCAAAGCGCGACCATGCCAGCCTGGAACCGAACACGGGGCCTATTGGCGGCCATGTTGGGTCTCGCTGCGCTGGCTGCTGGCTGTACGTCAGAACCGGCTGCCGACAACACGCCTTTGGCCGCCCCCGTGGTTACCGCTGCTCCTAGGCCGTCGTTGCTGCAAGCCATGAAAGAACGTGGCGTTGTGCGCATTGGGGTGAAGTTTGATGTGCCGCTCTTTGGCCTCAAAGACCCCACAACCGGCAAGCTCAGCGGGTTCGATATCGAGATCGCCAAGGGCATTGTGAGCCGCCTGTACCCCGAAGCCGACGATATCAACAAGCACGTCGAGTTTGTAGAGGCGCTCTCCAAGAATCGGGAGAAGTTCTTGGCGGATCGCACGGTTGATCTGGTCATTTCTACGTACACCATCAATGCCGCACGCAAAGAGCTGGTCGATTTTGCCGGACCGTATTACATCGCCGGTCAAGACATCCTGGCCAGCAAGACCGATGTGGACAACGGCGTGATCACTGGCATTGGCGACGTGAACGGCAAGAAGGTGTGCTCGGTTACGGGTTCTACGTCGCTCAACAATTTACGTGATGCCGCCCCCACGGTTGATGTGTCCATCACCAAAGATAAGTACTCAGAGTGTTTCGCTGCACTCAAATCCGGTTTGGTACAAGCTATGTCTACAGACGATGTCATCCTGCTCGGTCTCGCTCAAGGCTTCCCCGAATACGCGATAACCGGCAATCCCTTCCACACGGAACCGTACGGCATTGG
>JAYTWN010000006.1:0-2700 GCA_043743435.1 Acidimicrobiia bacterium | reverse complement strand
CTGGTGTTGGGCGCACTGGCTCTCGTTGCCACAAAGATTGCCCCAGCATTGGGAGGCTTGGTGGTCCTCGCATCCTCGCTAACCGATGGGGTTGACGGTGCCGTTGCTGCTCTGAGCGGCCGTTCCTCAAAGATCGGTTTTGTGCTTGATTCTGTAGTCGACCGCATCAGCGACGCATTGTTTGTCATCGCTTTGGTGTTGATCGGTGCCAACGAACGTCTCGCCGCTGGGGCGATCGCTGCCGTGTGGCTGTTGGAGTACACCCGAGCGCGAGCAGGCAACGCAGGACTCGGCGAGATCGGCGTCGTAACCATCGGCGAACGACCAACCCGAGTACTTGCCAGCGGCCTGGCCCTCCTCGGCGCACAGTTCCTCCCATCCCGAACCAGCTGGTGCGGGAGCCTAGGTGTACTTATTACCTTGGTTGCGTGCTCGGTTGCATTGATGCAACTCGCCTGGTACCTCCGCCGAGTACTGCGGTGAACCCGGAATTCCCGTTCGGTGTCATCGGTCTAATAGTAGAAGGAGCGAGGTGGGACGCTGGGTCGAGGTCCTCGATGATCAAGACTCAACTGGCGGGTACCTTGTCTAAACTTACCCAGATCCCCATCGCTCGCCCCCCATTTTCGATGCCTGGGTTGAGTCGATTGTCGATGTGCAGCGCTACTTTGCCGAGTGCGGGTGGACTACCCGGTGGATCGGCTAATCACCGGCGGCATGTCTTGCTCGACTGCTTCTTCGTTTGATTGAAGGTGGCATTGATTGGCTGGGGCTACGGTTGGGGGACGCACGTAGCGATTTATTCCGATGTGGTTTGCCCGTGGTGTTCAATTGGCAAGACGAGGTTTGAGAATGCTCTGGCAGCGCTTCCGGAAGAGGATCGTGCTCGGGTTACCTATTCGTGGATGCCGTATCAATTGGATCCAACCGCTCCCTCAACGGCCACGCCGGTCATTGATACGTACGCGAAGAAGTTTGGGGGTCAAGCGAAGGCCGTCGAAATCATCGGGCATGTCACGGCGACCGCTGCAGCTGAGGGCATTACCTTCCGCATGGATCGGGCCCTGCGGTCCAACACTTTCGATGCTCATCGCCTACTTTGGTTCGCACTGCACACCGATGGTGCAGCCGCCCAAACAGCGTTGAAGAACGCTCTGCTCACTTCGTATTTTCATGTCGGTGGAAACATCGCCGACCATGCAGTCCTCGTCGAAGCGGCCATTACTGCCGGTCTTGATGGGACTGTGAGTGCCGAGTTTTTGGCCTCCGATCGTGGTGTTTCCGAGGTCAAGGCCGAACTTGCCGAGGCCACCTCAATGGGAATCAGCGCCGTGCCAACGTTTGTGATCAACGGCGAATGGTCGATCCCGGGCGCGCAAGACACCCCAACATTTGTCCGCATGCTAACGAAACTTCTGGCCGAAGAAGCACGGGCTTAACGTTTTTGGCGTTATGCCGTGGCTTAGGTCCAGGGGTTCAGCACTTTCGCATCAGGAAAGCGAAGAAAATCGACAATGTTTCTGGTTACTACGGTCATCCCGTGAATTAAGGCGGTAGCTCCGATAAATGCGTCGCGGTAGGGAGCTGGATCGGGGATGTGCAGCGCTGCTGACCGGATCGCAACGGCTTCGTCGACGGCCAAGATCCGTTCGCCGAAAGCAGGGACAACGGTCGCATCGAGCCAGATTCGAAGAATGGCTCCCTTTGCTGGGTCTGAACGCTCCACCAGCTTCACGCCGAGTTCGAGTTCGTGGAGAGTTATTGCCGAAATGAACATCACGGCCGAACTCACCGACGTGGCCCATGCGGCCAGGCCAGGGTTGGCGCGACCGGAGGGAAGTTTGCGGAGTTCTGAAACGACGTTGGTGTCGAGGAGAAACATCAGTCAAACACGGCCGGGGTGGGGAGGGACCGGTCGGGTTTGGGGTCGAACTCGATATCCCCTGCCTCTGGAGTCCCCGCAAGTGCAGCAGCGATGGACGCTCCCTTTCCTGTGAGGAGCACCCACTCTTCGTACGACATCAGGACCAGCGATGGCCTCCCGCGGTCGGTGACGAAGACGGGCCCCGTTGCGGCCGATCGTTTCGCCCCCGCTGCGTCCTGGTTGAACTCTCTGCTGGTTATCGTTTTGATGGACATTGGCACCTCTCAATCGATCTAAGTAGCAACGTTACTACTGTCCATGACGGGTTAGTCAGCAATGGGACCTGAATAAAGCATGAAAGCTGCAAATAAAATGGGCGCTGCCCCGACGAAGGCTCCTGCTAGCTGGAATGCTCGGCTGAGAAGTTCCAGAGGCTCACACAACGGTTTCCCCGCACATCCTCAACGACAGACGTCGCTGCGGTGTGAAGCGTAAACAGACGCCCTTGAGCAGCTTGTAGCCCCAGGGCACGAGCAGCGAGGATGCGCAGCAGGTGGGCGTGGGCAACGACGGCAATGGTTCCCGGCGCACCAATCACCGAGGGCACGTTAGCGGCTAGGAAAGCATCGCAGCGGGCGCCAACCTGCTCGGTTGTTTCGCCGTTCGGGCAACCATCACGCCAAAGATCCCAATCGGGGCGATGCGCTCGAATCTCCGGGCTGGTGAGGCCCTCATAGTCCCCGTAGTGCATTTCCCTAAGGTTGTCGTCGGTAGAAACCCGATCGGCTCCGAAGATCAGTTCCGCAGTAGTATGTGCACGTTGCAATGGACTGGAG
>JAYTWN010000005.1:0-6168 GCA_043743435.1 Acidimicrobiia bacterium | reverse complement strand
CACTTGCCGCAAAAGCCGCTTCCGTCTCTTTCCAAGCTGCCGCCGCAACCCAGCAGGTAGCCGCAGTACCACCGACACAAAAACCAGCGCTCATTTTCGCTCCGATCGAGTCCACTCCCGCCGCGGCCCCAACGGAACCTCAGCCCCAACCAGCAACCGACAGTTACAACTTTTAGCTACACCAAGCAGACGTACTCGGCCTCTGGCTTAGGCCAGCAGGAGCGGAAGCTACTGGCGGATTGGTGTGATCCGTGGATCTGATTCGAAGATGTCTGCGGCTCGGAGTTTTCCGACTGGACACTTGAGGTCGATGACGCCGTTCTGCGTGACGATTTCTCTGGACCAGGGGTCGGTTTCGTGTAAGCGGTGAAGGTGTTCGATGAGTTGGTTTTCGATGTCGATCAGCAAATAGTGGCGGAGCGATAGCAACTCTAGGTACACGAGCCGTTTCCGACCGTTGTCGACCCACGAAGTAGAGGGCGAGAGCACTTCGGCGATTAGGCAGGGAGCGGTTTCCGTGTGTGATTCGTGGTTTTCATCGCAAGCGACCATGAGATCGGGATAGAAGGAGTTTTGTTCGTCTACGCGAAGGCGAACCGTTTCCATCGTGACGGTGCACCCCTGCGAGGTTGCAAGGGTGCGCAGCAATAGAGCGCTGTTCAGCGTGACGTGATTGTGCCTCCGAGAGGCTCCACTCATCGCAACGATTTTTCCGGAGATTAGTTCCAATCGATGATCAGACTTTTCGTCCAGATCCAAGTAGTCAACTTCGGTGGAAACCAGGTGGACCGCAGACATGTTCGTCATTATACCGGTCGAGGCAATGCTCCAGCCCCGGTGGACCTTGGAACGTTTGGTAACAAGACGGAGATCGCCGACGGGGCCCTTTGCAGGGTTGATTTTCATTAGCGATGGCGGTCGTAGTGTTGGCGGTATGGGTGAACTTACGCATGTGGATCCAATGGGACGAGCGCGCATGGTGGATGTGTCGCCGAAGGAGCCCACCCATCGCCGGGCGGTGGCGCGGTGTTCGGTGAGGATGTTGCCCGAAACGGTGAATATGATCGCAGCGAATTCGATGGCGAAGGGTGATGTGTTGGCGGTGGCTCGGGTGGCGGGGATTCAGGCGGCGAAGCAAACGTCTGCGTTGATTCCCTTGTGTCATCCGTTGATGATCTCGGCCGTTGCGGTGCATTTCGGTATGCGTGATGATCGGATTGAGGTGGAGGTGGAGGTGGATTGCTTTGAGCGGACGGGGGTGGAGATGGAAGCCATGACAGCTTGTGCTGTTGCGGCGCTCACGATTTATGACATGTGTAAGGCCGTGGACCGGGGCATCGTGATCGAAGGTTTGGCCCTGTGGGAGAAGACCGGCGGCAAATCTGGCGTTTTTCGCCGTGAGCCGTGATTTGTTGCTGTGAACGTTTGCAACGCTTGAAGAATTACACGCTTGTAAGCCGGACTAATCGTCGGAATGCGGTGCAAAGTTTGCATATTGCTTGCTGTTGTTAGCAAAAGGTTGCAGTGGCTGCGGTAATCTGTCAGGCTCTAGGGCGCAGAAGTTGCATCGTTTGCTTTGGGTTCACTCGTGTGGGCTTGAGATGTTCCGCTGGAGTTCGGGCGGAGTGGGTGTGGCTAGAACGCAGGGAGAAACTTTTGAGTGGTGTGTTGTTGGGATTGTTAGCGGTCGCCTGGGGCGTTCTGCTTCTTCCGAGACTGTTTAGAGGGTTTGAGGGCGGGTCAAACGCCTTCGGTATGCTCCGCTCCTTGGGTTCGTTGATTCCATCGCGTCGTTCGTCTCGTGATCCCATGGCCGCACTTTCCCGCACCGCTTCGGGGTTGCGGGCGGTTTCGTCCCGTTCAAATTCCGGGTTTTCCGGTGCTGGATTGGGCGGTGCTGGTTTGAGCGGTGGTGGGTCCTATGGTCGGAGTGCCTATGGGGCTGTGCGCGGCAGACGAGCCAATAAGCGTCGGCGTGATGTTTTCATGGGCCTGCTTTTTTCGGCGATTGGTACGGCGTTGTTGGCAGTAATTTCTGGTTTGTCGATGTTGTGGAAAGCAAACATCGTGGTTGATGTATTGCTCCTTGGTTATGTGGGTTTGCTGGTTTCGGCTCGTCGCCCAGCGGGTGCACGGTCGAGGGATCGATCGAGTGGCTTAGCTAGCTACAGGTATGAATCGCCCGAGTACCAGTTTGATTACGCCCGTTCCGAGGGCTAGGGCCTTTCTTCTGTCCCCGACCGGCTTCAACGTCGGCCAAATCAACTTGGGTGTTCCGCGTCTGTTTCGGGGGCCGAGGTCAGCTACGCGGGGATCGGTGAAATTGGTTGCCTTCCGAATGACCAACAGGCTGAGGTCGTTCGGAATGCGCAAAGGGCCAAATCTCAACGGTGGAAACGCCAGACAAAAGCAATAGCTCGGCGGATCGTCGGCAGTTTTTGATTTCGGGGCCTAATCGCCTGTCATCGCCGTTCTGTTCAACGTCATACGTGGTAACTTATTCGTATGACAATGTTGAGTTTTCGAACAGAGAAAGCTGAGGCGTTGGAAGCGCAACGCTGGTCGGAGCTTTTAGGGGTTGATCGGTCTGAGCTGTTGCGGGATGCCTTGCGTCGGCACCTTGTGCGCCTTGCCAGCGAAAACGATGCCCAAACTTGGGTCGATTCACCACTTAACGCGGCTGAGCGATCTTTTCAGGACATTGCTAGTTGGGGACCCGCGGAAGACTGGTCAGATTGGGCAGATGAAACGCGGTGATGTTTGGTTTGCTGCGACGCCAGGCGGTGACCGCCCGGTGCTTGTTCTCACGCGGGATCCGGTCGCGGACCGAATAGGGGCGGTGGTTGTTGCGGCGGTTACTCGGACTAACAGGAGTCTCGTGTCGGAACTCGAATTGAACCCGTCTGAGGATGGGGTTCCGTCTGAATGCGTTGTCAACTTCGACAACGTTCACACGCTTCCTCGTGAATTGCTTCGCCGTTATGTGACGACGCTGTCTCCGAAGCGGATGAACGAGGCATGCAAAAAACTTTCTGCGGCCACCGGGTGCTAAGAGTCTTGCACGCTGGAGGCGGGCGTGCTCAGTTGTTGGAGTTCAAGCCGATCTGAAGTTACTCCGCAAGGGCCGGCAGGCTCCACAGTGAACCTTCGGATGTACTATGCACACGTAGAGTCGGTACATTCGCCAAGGCTGGTCAGCACCCAACGACGCGATCGATTGCAGCGCAGACCTCGTCGAGTTTGTCGGAGCTTAAAGTCCCGATTTGGTAGCCAACTGCTGCCGACGAAATTAACTGAAGCTGTTGGGCATTAAAGACACATTCATCGTTAAGACCATCAAGTAAACCTGCGACTACTTCAGTGGCTAGACCACGGATTCTTGTCGTTGCCGGAATTACATGCACATCGTTGAGTCCCGTGAACGTAGAGAGGATTAGTACCGGCCGGATCTTGTCTAGCGCTGCGAGGCGTAGTTCCCCCCGTTTCAATCTGTACTCGTCCAAGGTCGACGATTGTCCAAAAGTCGCTTTTGTTCGGCCAGACCCATTCCGTACTTGGCTGCCCAGTCGGTTTTGTCATCGAAATCTGTCGGAAACTGTGCGTATGAAGCTGCAATCTTGGCGTGTTCAGCTTCTCGAACACTTGCCTCAAGCGCCCGGTCACATATGGCAGAAAGGTTCAAATTTGGAATCAACTCTCGGGCAACACGTAGTGTTTCTGAAGTAAGCGTTACCGTTGCTCGTTCCTTAGTTCGCACAGCAGGGAGCATACCGCGAGTATGCGCAATGATGCGTACTTTCTCGAAACAACATCCGCAAGCAGAACCTGCACAGTTCAACCGAGAGAAGCCTTTGCGGCACCAGGTCAGGCCAGGGCGTGCTGGTCATTCCGGCGTTCCGTCTCCCAAAATCAGTGCCCGGCCCTGTGCAAGTGTTCGTTGCGCACTGGCTTGAACAACGGGATCAGATAGTTGGCTGCGATCATCGACAGTGCGAGTGGTGGCACCAGGAAACAGTCAGTACACATAGGGCCGTATCCTGCCATGTGCCTTTCGTTCTATTGAACCGCTGGTTGCGTTTGTTGTTTTGTTTAGCTGCCGGTGCGCCGGTAAGTGTTGACTCGTAGCCTTGACCGCTATTCGTGCTTCTTGCGCTGCCTGACTGGGGTGCACGTTTGAATCTTTCCGTTGGGCGACGGGGAATGGTGAAGCTACACAGCCCAACGGCGTCTTGCATTCAACTCAGGCGCCAGGGGAGGGGTAAAACGATGATTTTAGGATCGGTAAAACAGTGATGAGTAAGCCGGTAAAGCGATGATTGGCTGGCGTGTAAAACGAGTTTGAAGCATACTGAAGTCATGAAGAACGCTTATCGGTCCCGGCTTATAGACCCCGTGCTTGAGGAGGTTATGGCGGGTTTGCCAGCGGTGTTGCTGGTGGGTCCGCGGGGAAGCGGAAAAACCACCACCGCAAGGCGATTCGCAAACACGTTTGTGCGGCTCGATCGTGAGCGTGAAGCGTCCCCGTTTCGGGCTGATCCGGATGAGTTGTTGGCTTCTCTCGAGACACCCGTATTGATTGATGAATGGCAGTTGGTCCCAGAAGTGCTCAGCGCAGTAAAGCGAGCGATCGATGATGAGCCTGGCGTTGGCCGGTTTTTGCTGACGGGTTCGGTTCGCGCGGAATTGCTTGAAGCGTCGTGGGCTGCAACTGGCCGGATCGTGAGGGTGAACCAATGGGGGTTGTGTGAGCGTGAGTTGCAAGGTGACCCGCTTGCGCGGTCTTTTTTTGATCGAGCGTTCGATGGAGAGCTGGCAGCAATGTGTGGCAAGGCTTCAGTCGCTGGCCTTCGTGACTATGTTGATTTGGCACTCAGGGGTGGGTATCCGTCGGTGGCGTTACAGGTGTCGGAAACATTGAGGCTGCGGTGGCATCGGGGGTACGTCGATCAACTTGTCATGCGTGATGCTGCGCTCGCCGATGAACATCGTGATCCTGTGAAGTTACGGCGTTATCTCACCGCTTTGGCAGTGAATACAGCTGGCGTTGTAGAGCACAAAACGTTGTACGACGCAGCTGGGATAGCAAGAACTACTGCTGTTTCCTATGACTCGCTGTTGGAACTCTTGTTTGTCAGCGAGCAGATTCCGGCTTGGCATACAAATCAACTGAACCGGCTCACAAGAAGTTCGAAACGCTATCTCGTCGACGTGGCCATGATCGGCCCGTTGCTTGGCGTTGATGCCCGTGCTGTGCTGAGAAATGGTGATTTGTTGGGCCGGGTAATTGACACGTTTGTACTTAGTCAGCTTCGTCCAGAGATCGAGGTCGCAAGTCATCCACCGAAGCTTTATCACCTCCGCCATGAGGACGGAGCTAGAGAAATCGATCTCATCGCTGAGGGGCCTGACGGACGAGTTTTGGCTATGGAAATGAAAGCGTCGGCTTCCCCGGATCTTGCTGATGCCAAACATTTGATTTGGTTGCGTGATCAGTTGGGTGAGGCTTTTGCTGGTGGCATCGTGTTTCACACCGGGCCACGCGGTTTTGTGCTTGATTCGCAGGTCTATGCCTTGCCGATCGCCAGTCTTTGGGCGAAATGAACTTGCTTCGTTGTTTACTGATGGCCGATGGTCGGGGAGGAGAGTGCTGGGCCGGAACGGTAGAGCCGATGAGCTAACGGTCTGCGTTCGCTGGAATGCCGTGATGGTTTTAGCGGGCGAGGGATCCGCGTTGTTGGCCTGAAGCTGGTTCTACTTCACCCCATCGTCCGTTTGCGATTGCCGTCAATACGCCCAAGGATCGTCGTTGGTCGCCGAAATGCAACCGCCTCTGCTCGAAATCTGTCAGGCCAAAGTGCAAGCGGAGTTGTCTGGGGTCGACGAGCCAATAAACGTAATCATAACGTTTCATGGCAGCTCTTTCCTAAGGCCGCCAAGCTCAACTCTCTCACGAGCTGGTTGCTTGTCCGGTGAGGATTTCTCGTGACCAAGGTTCGTGTTCGTTTGGGCGGTGGAGGTGTTCGATCAGTTTGTTTTCGAGGTCTATTAGTAGGTAGTGGCGTAGTGCTGGGAGTTGAAGATATACGAGGCTGTGTATTGCCTCAATATCGGGGTGGTCATCACCGTGTAGTTCGATAGCGGCGGTAAGGATATTGATGGTGGGAACGG
>JAYTWN010000004.1:0-7761 GCA_043743435.1 Acidimicrobiia bacterium | reverse complement strand
TCGTAGCCTTGGGCCATGGCATCTGCGGTGAGTGTGAGTGTTGTTGGGTCTACGGGCTCGGTTGGGACCCAAACGCTTGACGTGATTCGCTCCGAGCCTGGCCGTTTCCGGGTGGAGTGCATTGGTGCATATCGAAGCGTTGATCTGCTGGTGGCGCAGGCTGATGAGTTTCGGCCTCGGGTTGTGGCTATCGGTGACGAATCGCTGCTTTGTGAATTAGCGAAACGTCTACCTCCTGGCACGGAACTGACCGGTGGGGTGGGCGCCTTGGCCGCTATCAGCGGTGAGGCCGATATCTGTGTCAACGGCGTGGTCGGTTTCGCAGGTTTAGGCGTGACCATTGGGGCTTTGGCAGCCGGAAAACGTTTGGCCCTGGCCAACAAGGAATCACTGATTACCGCTGGCCCGGTTGTTCGGCAGTACCGCAACACCCCAGGAGCCCATATTGTGCCGGTGGATTCGGAACATTGTGCGATTCACCAGTGTTTAGCTTCGTATCGTCGGCCAAATGTTGGGCAAACACAGGGTGGTGCTGGTCTGGGCGTTCGGGCCGGGCACGGTGGTTTGGGTGGTGCCGCAAATCCGGCCAAACAAGCCGAGGAGGATTTCGTTCCGGATCGGTTGCGTCGTCTGGTGCTTACGGCCAGCGGTGGACCTTTTCGGATGCGTGCCCGAGAAGCTGGTGGGGGAGAAGCGGCCAGGGTGGCGTTGGCTAAGGTCACCGTTGCTGAAGCTTTGGCACACCCAACGTGGAAGATGGGCCCAAAGATCACCATTGACTCCTCGACGTTATTCAACAAGGGCCTTGAGGTCATCGAGGCAATGGAGCTCTTCGACGTTGAAGTTGACCGGATTTCCGTCGTGGTGCATCCGCAGTCGGTAGTGCATTCCATGGCCGAGTTCACCGATGGCACGACCATGGCGCAACTCTCTATGCCCGATATGCGGTTGCCTATTGCTTACGCCTTGGCTTACCCGGATCGAACCGCAACTTCGTTTGGGGGAATTGACTGGTCCACGCTCAGTCGGCTGGATTTTGAAGAACCCGACAGGATTGCTTTCCCGGCGCTAGAAATTGCGTACGAGGCGGGCCGAATGGGCGGACTAGTCCCTGCCTGGGTAAATGCGGCCAACGAGGTTGCTGTCGCCGCATTTTTAGACGGCCGAATTGCTTGGGGGGATATTTCACTACTGATTGGGTCTTCACTTTTGGTAGCAGAGTGTGTTAAACCACTCTCCGTGGGCGATGTGGTTGATGCAGACCGCAGAGCGCGCGAATGGGCCAAGAAACGTATTGTGGAGATGGGAAACAAATGAATACAGAACGAAGTGCTGAACAAGATGCTGAACGCCGAACTTCCGGGCGCCGCACCCCTGATCGACGGATGACCGTTGGATCAGTACTGGACCGTGAATTGGCCGCGGATGCCGTCACCCCCGACGGCGCTGCTTGCGTCACCTCGGGTGATATCGCGAACGGTACCCCCGGTGACATTGCAGATGCTCAGTACACGCAATCCGACCGCCTTATCGATCTCACCGTGTTCGGCGAGGATCTGACTACTGGCGCGACAGGAACAGCAACAGGTTCGGGAACAGCAGCTACCACAGGACTCTCCAATCAAACGCGAACGTTTGAGGATCTTTTGGTCCCCGCGCCAGCTGTTGCCCGAGCCAAGGTGCACCCCCTGCTTACTCTCGCCGGTGTCGCCACAATCGCCTGGTGGACAATTTCCAGCCACGCCTTGGTAACCCTTGGTGTTGTTGCGGCGCTGGCCGGGATGATTTTTCTTCATGAGCTCGGCCACTTTTTGGCTGCGAAAGCAACGGGGACGAAAGCTACGGAGTTTTTCGTTGGTTTCGGTCCACGAATTTGGTCGTTCCGTCGAGGCGAAACCGAATACGGCATCAAGGCCATTCCGCTTGGTGGTTACGTAAAAATCATTGGGATGACCAATCTCGAAGAGGTTGATCCCGCCGACGAGCATCGCTCCTACCGTCAAAAGAGCTACCCCCGTCGAGTTTTGATGGCCTCTGCAGGAACGGGCATGCACCTGCTGTTGGCGTTCGCTCTCCTTATGTTCACCTACGTAGGCATGGGCCGCGTCGTTCGCCCGTCCATTGTTGGTGGCGTGCAAGGTGGGTCACAAGCCGAGGCTTCTGGACTTTTGGCCAACGATCGCATCCTCGCCGTCGATGGCAGAACGGTTGGTGACTGGTCGTCAATGGTGAAGCGCGTTCGTGCGCTTGGACCGAAGCCAACCACACTCGACATTGAGCGTGGTGGTATTCGTAAGAGCATCGTGGTGACGCCCACGTTGGTTGACGGTCAGGTACAGCTAGGCATTGCTGCAGTTGACTACGAAACGTCACAGCGCGATTCGGTGCTCAGTGGAACGCAACGTTCGCTTGGTCGTATCGGTGAATTGCTTCCTGGCACCTTTACTTCGTTGAAGACGTTCTTTGCCCCGTCGAATCTCAAAAAGTACGGCTCGAAGGTTGCGTCTGCTGGGACGGCTGCGTCGAAAGCTGCAGCGCAAACCGACGAAGCCCGCATGATGTCGCCGGTTGGCACCACCCAGCTTTTGGCAGACGCCGCCAACGACAACATCCGTTGGTTCTTGGAGATCTTTGCGGCTATCAACGTCTTCGTAGGGGTCTTCAACATGCTCCCGCTGCTTCCCCTTGATGGCGGTCACGTATTGGTAGCTACCTATGAGCGTCTGCGTTCTTTCGGCGGTCGTCGCCATCGGGTTGATGTGCGCAAGTGGCTTCCCGTCACCTATGTCGTGATGACCATCATGTTGTTGATTGGTATTTCATCGCTTTATCTCGACGTGCGCAGCCCAATCAAACTGTTCTAGAAGCTGTCTTACAAGCTGGATTGGAAGCTGTTTCACAGGCCGGTCCGGTAGTTACTGGCAACCCTCGCGTTTCGTAACGAACGGTCCCTCAGCGAAATGCTGGGGGATCGTGTGCATTGCGGTGTCAGTGGGTGAAGAATGGCAGCATGCTTCGCAGCTTTCCTCGTCGTGTCACCCGTCAAATCCAGGTCGGAAAGGTTGCTGTTGGTGGTGATGCGCAGATCACCGTGCAATCGATGACCACCACCAAGACCGCTGACGTCGAGGGGACTCTGGCCCAGATTTACGCTTTGGCTGGCAACGGTGCCGACATTGTTCGTTGTACCTGTAACGAAGTGGAAGCCGCCGAAGGCCTGGCCCGGATCGTCCCTCGGTCACCGGTGCCGATCGTGGCCGACATTCATTTTCAGTACAAGCTCGCCCTCGCTGCACTGGAAGCTGGGGTTCAGTGTTTGCGCCTAAATCCGGGCAATATTCGTAAGGCTGAGCACATTCGCACGGTTGTTCGGGAGGCGAAGGACCGTGGAGTCCCCGTCCGCATTGGCGTGAACGGCGGTTCGCTTGACCCTGACATTGAGGCCAAGTATGGGCAGACGCCGGAGGGCCTGGTGGCATCAGCTGTTCGTGAGCTGGCCTACTTCCAAGAAGAAGATTTTCACGACGTCAAAATCAGTGTGAAGGCTTCGAATCCGGCCCTCATGATCGAGTCGTACCGGTTGTTGGCTAACACGGTCGATTATCCGTTGCATCTCGGTGTTACCGAGGCTGGCCCGTTGCCAGGTGGTTTGGTGAAAGCTACGGCGGGAATTGCCACGTTGCTCGCTGAGGGTATTGGCGACACAATTCGCTATTCGCTAACTGCGGACCCGGTGGAGGAAGCTCGGGCAGGTCGTCAGCTGCTGGAGTCTTTGGGGCTTCGTGAGCGGGTGGGGCTTGATCTGATTGCCTGTCCGTCGTGTGGGCGTGCCGAGATTGATGTGATCAAGGTGGCAGAAGAAGCGCAAGAGGCACTGCGGGATTTGAAGATTCCGATTCAGGTTGCGGTCATGGGTTGTGTGGTGAACGGTCCGGGTGAGGCTGCGTCGGCCGACGTAGGAATTGCTGCTGGGCGTCATCGTGGGCATTTGTTCGTGCGGGGCAAAGTGGTTCGGGTCGTGCCAGAAAACGAAATGGTTTCGGCGTTGGTGGCCATGGCCAAACAGATCGCTGCCACCTCCATTGATGAAGTCCTTTCCCATGCCGACGAGGGTGCGGCGGGTGAGGCGGAGAAGGATCGTCGGCTCTTGCTGGGGGAGAAGGGTGACGATGCCAACGATTCCGAGACCCGGGTGCAGATCATCAAAAAGACTGTGGCCGGCGCTGAATAGTTCGTTGTTGATTTGTTGTTGATTCGCTGGCGGGTTGTTGGGTGAGATGAGTGAATGAAGACCGATTGGAATCCCATTCTCGCTGCCGAACTGGCCAAGCCCTATTGGGCCGAGCTGCAAGCGTTCGTGGCCGCCGAACGGGCTGCTGGGGCAGTGTATCCACCCAAGGACGACGTGTTTTCGGCGTTTCATCTCACACCGTTCGCAGCGGTGCGGGTAGTGATTTTGGGTCAGGATCCATACCACGGTCCTGGTCAGGCACATGGTTTATGTTTTTCTGTGCGACGGGGAATAGCTACGCCACCGTCGTTGGTGAACATTTACAAAGAGTTGCTCACCGATGTTGGTTATGTTGCTCCCAAGCACGGAAACCTTGAAGCCTGGGCCATTCAGGGGGTGTTGTTGTTGAACACCACCATGACGGTGCGGGCCCATGAAGCGAACTCCCATCAAAAGCATGGTTGGGAGACCTTCACCGACGCAGTCATTGACGCCGTCGCCGCCAAGGAGGAGCCGGTGGTGTTCATCCTGTGGGGTGCGGCTGCGCGAAAGAAGCGTCTACGAATCGAAGCGGTTGCTCCGGGCCGACATTTTTGCTTGGAATCGGCCCATCCCTCGCCCCTCTCAGCACACAACGGGTTCCTGGGTTCCCGACCGTTTTCTGTCACGAACGCTGCATTGGTAGCTCGCGGGCTCGAACCAATTGACTGGCAGCTCCCCGACTAGACACCGTCTTCTCGGGCTTCGATGGGCCTTTGCCCCAGGTTTTGCTCAGTGGTGTTCAAGAATCGGGGGCGACCGAGCTTCATGGCGGTAGTATGTGCGGCGCTTCGAGAGCTTTGGCGTGGGCGTGCCCACGCCGCTTGTGTTTTCGCAGTGAGTTGCCGAAGACCAAGTACCCCAACACCTAAAACCACAACCCCAAGTATCACAACACCAAAACCGAAATTCGTGTCAACGAAGCGCAACAGACCGAAACGAACTTAGGAACGAAAGGAGCCCAACATGACGACACTTGACGAAACCTTGGCGGGCTTGCTTGAACCGGCGCTGTTCGCTGAAGGATGGGAACTTGTCGACGTAACGTCGTCTGCCATTGGTACTGCGGCGGCGGCGGTTGTGGTTCTGGTGGAAAATCTTCCCGGTCACCAAGACGGCCCGCGGATCGATCTTGACGGTGTTGGTCGAGCCACCCTTCTGGTTGACGAAACCCTTGAAGCCGCCGACCCGATCAACGGCGCCTACATGCTCGAAGTTTCCAGCCCCGGACTTGAACGTCCGTTGCGGATCCCCGCTCATTACCAACGTTTCATCGGCACTCCAGTCACCGTGAAAACCGTTCCCGGAACCCCAGGGGAACGTCGAATTGAAGGACTTTTGCAGTCGGCCGCCGTGGAAGCGCAAGGCGCGATCGTGGTTGACGGTCGAGAGATTCCCTTTGCAGCCATCGAACGGACCCGAACGGTGTTTGTGTGGGGCGGTCAAGAAAAATCGAAAAATGGGAAAGCTCCAGCATGGACACCAAAAGCTTCCAAGGAACCCAAAAAGGGTTTCCAATCCGGCTTGGCGGTTGGAAAAGAACCCACTGGCGGGACTCGAAGCGAAGCGGAGATGGGGCCCGCCAGCTCAGCAAAAGGTTCGCGGAGTCCGGACTCGGGACAAGTCCTGAGGAGTGCTGCGGTGGCCAATGTTGGTCCGGCTGAACCTACGGTGCAGGACAAGTTTTTGCAGGAAAACAACAAGCAGGCCCTGTCTCCAGATACGGCCGATCACCAATTGGAAGGATCACAATGAAGCTGTTGAATCAAGACTTCATGGAAGCGCTCGAAGTTATTGAGCGTGAACGCGGCGTTCCCAAGGAACACCTCCTCGATGCACTGGCCAACGCGTTGGTCACGGCCTATAAGCGTCAGCCCAAATCGGCCGAAGAAGCCGTAGTTTCGATCGACCCCGATACCGGCGAGATTTGGGTATACGCCCAAGAACTCGACGACGATGGCAACGTGATCCGCGAGTGGGACGACACACCAAAAGACTTTGGCCGTATTGCCGCCCAAACCGCCAAACAAGTTATCTCCCAACGCATCCGCGAAGTTGAGCGTGACAACAAGTTCGAAGAGTATTCCGGCCGTGAAGGTGGCCTGGTTACCGGCATTATCCAACAGGGCGACAACCGTTACACACTCCTTGACCTCGGACGAGTTGAGGCATTGCTTCCTCAAGCGGAACAAGTGCAACACGAGCGTTACGAACAAGGTGCTCGCTTGAAGGCGTACATCGTTGAAGTTCGCAAGACCAACAAGGGCCCACAAATTGTGGTGAGCCGCACCCACCCAGGTTTGGTGAAGTGCCTATTCGATCTTGAAGTTCCCGAAATTGCTGATGGTGTCGTCGAAATCAAGGCCATGGCCCGCGAACCAGGTCACCGTACGAAGGTTGCCGTGTACTCCAACGACCCCAACGTCGATGCCGCCGGGGCCTGTATTGGTGCCCGAGGCGCCCGTGTTCGTATGGTCGTCAATGAGTTGCGTGGCGAAAAAATCGACATTGTGCCGTTTAACGACGATCCGGCCGAATTCGTTCGTGAAGCCCTCGGCCCGGCCAAGGTCACCGAAGTGCGGATCAACGAAGAGTTCGGTGTCGCCACCGTTATCGTTCCCGATTTCCAGTTGTCGTTGGCCATTGGTAAGGAAGGGCAGAACGCTCGACTTGCTGCTCGTTTGACCGGTTGGCGTATCGATATCAAAGGTGAAACCCAGTTTGCTGAAGAGCAAGCAAGTGGTGGAACCGAAGAGTACGCAGAAGGCGAATGGGTTATTGACCCAACCACCGGCGAGCAACTCTGGGTTCCTGCCGATGGCGGAGAAGCCATGTCTGCCGACGACTACGCAAAGGCCGAAGCCGCTGGTATCTCCGATGTTGTTCCCGCAGAGGCAGTAGCCGGCGCCACTCCAGAGGTTGCCCCCGAGGCCTAGATTGGTCCGCTGCGGCGGTTGCTTGGCAAAGACTGAGGTCATGCACGAGCCGATCAGCATTTGCTGGTCGGCTCTTTGCTTTGTCTGCCGTTGCTTTGTCTGCCGTTGCTTTGTCGACTGTTGGGTCTCGGCGGATGGTCTTTGGCTTCCGGATCGGGCACGAGCTGGCGGATGCGCAATCGCTGAACCACCGAATACGCAAGAATGTTCGCCGTGTCCAAGTCGCAACGCACCTGCCTCGGTTGTCGCAAAACGTTTGACGCGGTTGAGCTTTGCCGGTTGCAACTGCAACTGAGCGTTGAAGGAATCATTCTGGCCTTGGTGATTTCGTCGACAAGCGTTGGTGGGCGCGGGGCGTGGTTGTGTAAAGCCGAAACGGGCGATTTTTCCGGCTCCGAAGGGCTCCGAGGTCTGGTTCGAGGCTCCTGCTTCGCTGCGGCCAAGCAAAAGAAGGCGTTTGCCCGCGGGTTTCGTAGGGATGTTCCGTCGCACGTTGTGGACGGATTTTTGAGCACCCACGGCGACGACTGAACGAACCGCGTGTGGTTGCGTGTG
>JAYTWN010000003.1:0-1931 GCA_043743435.1 Acidimicrobiia bacterium | reverse complement strand
GGCCAACAAAACCCTAAGGATCTTTATAATCTCCGTGGTTCGTCGGTAACGAGGTGCCGAGGCGAGAGGGGAACCCGGTAGATCCGACGAGATGATGTTGACGGTGAGACGTCCACCCATCATTGCGTCGATCGTGGCGATCTGGCGGGCCAACTGGGCGGGCCAAAGCTCACCGCACCGGACAGCCAAAAGCATCCGCATGCGGTCCATCTCCGGCGCCAACGCTGCTGCGAAGGCTGTGGCATCAATCCCGAGTTCGTACCCGGAGGGAAGAAGCACATTGTCGAAGCCGTTGTTTTGCGCCGCTCGCACAATCGAAGCACAGTGCGCATAGGAACTACGGAGTGAGACATCAGGGACGCCAAGAAACTCGTAATCGTCATCACACAGCGCAGAGAACCAAGCAACTTCAGAAGCCATCAACAAACCAATCTAGGAAAACAGGAGATCATAAATATAGTTCGGGTACGTAGTAAAAAGCGCAGGGCGGTTACGGTAGGGCCCGACCGGAAGCAGCGATCAAGCGGTAGCAATCCTCCTTGGCCAGGGTGATAGCCGCAGCTCCAGCGGACTCCACGATACGTTCCGCTTTGCCCGTGCCAATGATCGGAATCACGCCAGCGGGGTGAGCCAGGACAAAAGCTAAGGC
Organism: Acidimicrobiia bacterium; assembly: GCA_043743435.1. Classification (GTDB taxonomy): domain Bacteria; phylum Actinomycetota; class Acidimicrobiia; order Acidimicrobiales; family JANYDT01; genus JANMZO01. The sequence continues at coordinate 1,282 of JAYTWN010000003.1, read as the reverse complement.
AATCTGCGTCGGAGTGGCGTTATGGGTTTCGGCCAGCTCGTCTAACAGTATTCGCATGGCCACGAAACGAGGTTCGGTGTTGGTCGCGTCAACGAGTCGGCCACCAGCGAGGGGGCTCCACGCCAATGGAGTGATCCCGTGTGTCATGGCGTGATCGAACACCCCATCGTCGATGGGCGACAGCTGTGCCACGCTGAACTCTGGCTGAGTAGTAATCAACGCAGACTTGAGGTGCGACTGCAGTGCAGCGATCTGAGTGGCCGAATAGTTCGACACGCCAAGAAAACGAACCTTTCCCGCATCGACGAGGCCCTGCATGGCTGCGGCAACTTCGGCCGGGTGGGCCAAAAGATCCGGGCGGTGAATCTGCCAAAGATCAATCACCTCGGTTTGGAGTCGCTTGAGCGAAGCATCGCAGGCCTCGTTGATGCGCTTCATCGACGTGTCGTAGGGAACGCCCATACCAATTCCGCGTTCGAGTTGGATTCCGCCCTTGGTGGCCAAAATCATTCCGGAACGCAAAATTGGATTCGCCGCCAAAACCTCACCAAGCAACGACTCAGCCGAACCCCAAGGGCAATCGTTATCCAGACCATAAACATCGGCCGTGTCAATCAACGTCATGCCCGCATCGAGAGCCGTTTCGATTCTCGTCGTCGCCGTAGCCAGGTCAACCCCAGCAAACCGCCAGCATCCAAAGGCAATCGCCCCCACATTGATTCCACTGTTGCCAAGGGCTCTCGTTCGCATGGCGAAGATCGTACGCAAGGAAACACCCTGATTGGTGCGAGTACTTGCAAGTCATAGGGCAGTGTCGGTAGGTCGAGCCGAGAAACAGGGGCCCGAATGACGGCGGTCCCAGAGAAGGTTTGTCGCTCAGAGGGGGTTTGTCTGCTCGGGCCTTAGGGGTTTGGAATCGCGGCTTAGTCGGGAGAAAGGAACTGAAGACGGGGCAACGACTGCGCCGAAAACGTTTCGGAGGGTTGCTTGCTCCGGAGCTGGTGCAGTGATGCGTTACCGTCGATGGCCATGAATGCAGTGAGCGCCACGCCCAATGACAACATCGATGCAGGTCGACCTCAGGGTGAGGTTCGCTACGGGGTTATTGGCACCGGAATGATGGGATGCGAGCACCTGCGCAATATCGCAGCGCTTCCGGGGGCTCACACCGTTGCCTACAGTGACCCCCACGCCCCATCGTTAGGGTGGGCAGCGAAAGCGCTGGAGGGCCAGCTGGCGGCGACGGCCTACTCTGATCATTTGGAGCTGCTCAAACGAAGCG
>JAYTWN010000002.1:0-6520 GCA_043743435.1 Acidimicrobiia bacterium | reverse complement strand
CGCAACACCGGTGCAAACTGGAAAGCACCGAGCATGCTGAAGACGACAACTGAGACGACGTGCACCACAACGGGCATCGGTGAGCGAACGAATCGGGTGTTGTCAGCCGTTTCCGAAACGCCAGTCGCCAGTTGCGCTACACGCACACTCCCGGCTAGCGCGGGAACAAGGCTCAACCCGACCAGTCCAATCGGAATGCGCCAGCGGCGGAACCATCCGGCCTCCAGCGCTTGCGCGTCTGTTGTTATCTCGCGAACCTCGCGTGTTTCTTGTACCTCGGCACTGTGCATCTTTTGCGTCTCCTCAAATGACATAGGTGGACGATGTACACCTTTTCATTGAGGATAAGGTAGACGCCGTACACCTGTCAAGGGGCGAGCTCATGCCAACAACGAAAACCGAAGCTGCACCAAGGGTGCGACTCAACCGGGAACGGGTTCTGCGAGCGGCTGTGGATTTGGCCGATCGTCACGGGATCGAGTCGGTGAGCATGCGAATCCTGGCCGATGTTCTCGGTGTCGTCCCCATGGCCCTCTACAAGCACGTCGCCAACAAGGAGGACCTGCTCGAAGGCATGGTCGACATCATTCTGGAGGAGATTGAGTCCGGGCTCGGGACAAATCTTGAAGAGTCCCCCGATCCCGAAGCCACTTGGCCCGAGGCACTACGACAACGCATATTGGCGGCTAGACAAACGTTGCTACGCCATCCCTGGGCACGCCAGGTAATCGAACAATGCTCCACCAGAACGGCTGTCGTGCTGGCATACATGGATGCCATCGCAGGTGCATTTATCGCAGGCGGATTCTCAGCCGACCTGACCCATCATGTGATGCACACCCTTGGCAATCGCATCTGGGGCTTCAGCCCTGAATTGTTCAACCCACCAACGACCGGAGAAACTCAGGCCATCGATGCGCTCCAACGTGACGCAATGCTCCACGAGATGGAGACGGTGTATCCAAACATCGCAGCGATTACCCGCGAAACTATTGGCAACCCGGCCAGAACCAACGACGGGTGCGACGAACAGTTCGAATTCGAGTTCGCCCTCGACCTTCTTCTCGACGCCTTCAATCGCCTCCACCAACAAGGTTGGTGCTCACCTCAAACCCACTCAACCCACTCACCTCCAGCCCAACGCGCTCAACGCAGCACGAAGTTACAAACATAGGCAACGCGAGACGCCGGCAGAGCGAGACACCGGCAGGACGAGTGAGATCGCCAGTCAAAACCTACGGCTTCACGATGGGGCGGTTACCGAACAGGCGGAGGATGTCGGCAGCTTTGTCGGTGGCCACAAGCACTTCTTTGCCTTCGATACGTTCACCGCGAGCCAAAACCGTGTAGGGCTTGAGCTTTGCGGGATCAAACGCGCGCATATCATTTGCTAGGCGGAGGATTTCGCTGGGGCCGAGTTGGTCATCGATCACTACGGCAGATTGCAAAGACTTCACCGTCGAGCGCACACGGAATGGATTCGTGAAACCGCGTTTACGAGCTTGAGCCAACACTTCACGAATAAACGTCTGCTGACGAGCGATCCGCCCAAAATCCGATGATGGATCGGTCACCCATTTCCCGCTGGCTTCCTGGGTTTGAAAATGCCGACTCCGTACGAAACGCGTAGCTTGCTTCCCAGTCAAAAGATTGCATCCCGCCGGTTGCTTCAACCCACTGAGCAAATCGCGGCTGGGCTTGGCGAAACAAATCGGAACCCCACCAATCGTGTCGACGATCTTTTGAAACCCCGCAAAGTTGATAACTGCGCCATGATCGATGGGCATGCCGAAATTCTCGCGGATGGCCGTAATCAGTTGATCCTGTCCACGGGCGTAGATGCTGTTGATACGCGCCTTGGTGGTCGTTCCGGGAACGGTGATCCACAGATCGCGAGGGAACGACATCAACCACGCACGACCGCCCTTGGCATCAATGCGCAACACCAAAATTGTGTCGGTACGCGAACCGGCCGTTTCGGGTTTGTCCTTGCCGAACTCAACTGCTTGTTCGGCGGTAATGCCAGTACGATCATCGAGACCAACAAGTAAATAGTTCTTCGTATCCACGTCGCCGAAAAAACCGTCGGGACCGATGTCGGCGCTATCCACCACGTTCTGTTTCGTGTTGGCCACATCCGCCCCACTCGGACGATTCGTGCCAGGAGCATTCGGAGCATCAGCCGACGGTATGGCGCTCGGCAACCCCTCAACCGTTTCCGGGCCACTACCGTCACTCGGATCACTCGCGCCAGATTCACTTGCGCCTGAATCAACCGCTGCCCGGTCCGCTGGATCAACAGAGGGATCAACGCCGGGAAAGGCCGACGGTGGACGAATCGAGCCAGCTTCAACTCCCTGATCTTTTGGCATTTTGAATGTCGGAATTTTTGCGAATTCCCAGTACACACTTCCCGCCGAAGCGAGCGCTGCCACCAAGGCCAAGAGCACCGGAACTAGGAGATACCTGAGCCATTTCCTGCGGCCCCGTCGGCCCCCGCTTTGAGGTGTTGATGGTGTTGATGGGTCACTCTCCGCACCGCTCCCAGATCCGCCGCTGGAGCCACCCGAGCCAGGAGACGACAAACCACCAGCCGCCAGACCGCCCGAGCCGAGATCAGTGTCAATTCTACGAAGGGGCTCGCCGGTGCCTCCAGAGGTCATAGATTCCGTCGTCATCACCGCTCCTTGACTTCAGACCGTAACGGGTTCGCGACCATCCCGTCCATAAACCCCGTTAGCTCCACCACTTCACTGTCCCTCAGCATCGACACTTTTGGAGAAAAGGGCCTGTTCACATGTCAAGCTTCGCAACATATTGCAGCTATACCGATTTTGGAAGCAACCCTGTTCCGCGTTCGCTTTTGACCCACGCCAGCACAAGGCGCGCGTAGTCGGGAAACACCAAACGCACAGAATCAAGGTGTACCTTGCTCGCAATTGTTGGCAATGCAACGAGAAACCGATCGTAACTTCCCAGCACTTGCAAGGATGTGGGAATAGTCCTGCGTTTGGAAACCGTCACGAGCCAGTTCCGCGTGCATTCCACCATATTTCGCGCATCGCCTTGGTGCGCAGTGATATCCATTCCAGCGAGGTCGGAAATAAACTTCTGATAGCGGTATTCCTCTGTATCAAGGATGAGACACCGCTTCTTCTTTTGAGCTTCATCTCCATACCGTTTCGCTCCAAGGAACAGGCCCAACTCCAAAGGCATGTTGAAGCGAGGAAGGCTGTTAACCGTGTCCAGTTCAGTACGCGAAAGATCATGTATGCCGAAACGGCTCTGCTCCACGATTCCGTAGAGTTTGTCGATCCGAGTTTGTGTCGCATCATCCATCTCCCTAGCACATCGGGCGCGGAAACCACAAGCCAGGACGGCGAACACTAAGGCGTTGAAACCTGGAGCAAACTCTGCATCAAACGGACAGTTGATAAAGACATCGCGAGGCGAACTTGCTTGCAAGATTATTTCTTGACGTCGCTTAAGTAAGCCCGGACAGCCAAATCCGCCTGTTTTTGGGTAATTGAACCGTGTTTTGAGACAGGATTTTGAGTAAATTTTGCGGACACGGTCGAAGCGGGGGGCCGGTGAGCATTGGCTGGTTTGTCGGAGCTGTGCGGTTTAGCTTCCATGGAACCCAATTTACCAGCTCCGCCACGGTGTCTGCGCAACGCAAACCTGCAACTCAATGCCGACGGACAAAGGCCTACGAAGCCGAAACTACCTTGGCACCGAGCACTTCGAGCTTGTCGACAAAACCTTCGTAGCCGCGGTCAATCAGGCGGACGTTGCGAATCGTGGTTTGACCCTCAGCTAACAATGCGGCGATCACGTTGGAGAACCCGGCACGAAGATCGGGGATAAAAAGGTCGGCACCCTTGAGCGGGGTTGGGCCATGGAACTCGGCGAGATGACTGTGGCCAAGCCCACCGAAACGGCATGCCTTGCCCTTCGGACAACCCGACGACACCCGAATATCGGCACCCATCTGCACGAGCGCTTCGGTGTAGCCAAAACGGTTCTCGTAGACCGTCTCATGAATTGTGGAAACACCTCGAGCTTGGGTGAGCGTGACGCCAATCGGGGCCTGCCAATCCGTCATCAAGCCCGGATGTACTTGCGTTTCGAGATCAATGGCATTGAGCTCGTCGGCCTCACGTTTGAAATGAATTCCCTCCGGCGATGCCGTGAACCTTCCACCGAGGAGACGATACGCACCCAAGAACGACACCATGTCCTCAACCCGGGCATTACGAACGAACACTTCACCATGCGTCGCAATGGCTGCGCACGCCCACGAAGCAACCTCGAGACGATCGGGAATTGCTACGTGGTCATAGCCATGCAAACTGCTCTGACCGTGAATGACGATCGTGCGATCGGCGCCAAACATGATCGCCGCACCCATCTTTTGCAACACGGCAATAATGTCGAGAATCTCCGGCTCAATGGCTGCACCATGCAAAGTGGTTGTACCTTCGGCAAGCACAGCACTGAGCAAAACCTGCTCGGTAGCGCCCACTGACGGGAACGGCAAGCGGATCTCGCAACCCACCAAACGATCGGCCTTGATATACCAACCATCGGGTTTTTCGGAGATGTCGGCACCCAATTGCTGCAGGGCCATCAGGTGCCAGTTGACCTGACGCTTCCCAATATCGTCGCCACCCAAACCGGGAATGACCGCCTCGCCGGTTCGATGCAACAGGGGGCCACACAGCAAAATCGGGATACGGCTCTTGCCGCTGAATTCACCGAGGCGATCGACCGAAAGCGGCACCACTTTCGAAGCTTCAACAGTTACTGAGCCGGCTCCGTCATCGTCGGTCTCCACGGCAACGCCCATGGCCCGCAACATGTCACTCACGATGAACGTGTCGGAAATACCCGGGGTGTTGTGCAGGGTGCAGGGCTCGGTGGTGAGCAACGCCGAAACCAGCTGTTTGGAGATCGAATTCTTCGCCCCGCGGACGCTCACTTCACCCTTCAGCGGGTGGCCACCCTCGATCACAATCGTGTCGATCAGCGGGAATCCGGGTTCTCCATGGCGTGCGGCAGGCATACCCCCAGCCTACCGGCGCCCGGGTTGTCAAATCGGTGATAAGCCGGTGACCCAAGACCCTCCCTTCCCTTGGCAAACCGCACGCAAACCGCACGCAGACCGCGCGCAAACCGCACGCAGACCGAGCGCGTTCTATCGATGCGTTAGCTGCCCCGGCAAAGACAAACCTCGAACCTAAGCGAGCGGCTTGTGAGGCAAATAGCGCCTGTGTGTCGAAATAGTGCGTCACCGATTGAACACACAGGCGCTATTTGGACACACGCACCTCACCCGCGCTTGGTGGGGCAGCCAGGCTGCCACTCCGAACGGCACCAATGGCATTGGTGTACCCACAGCAACAAAACGGTGTTCCAGTAGGGTCAACTCCATGATTTCGGTGATTGCTGGTGGCGTAGGTGCGGCTCGGTATTTGAAGGCGCTGCTAGAAGTGGTGCCCGGCGACCAAATCACGGCGGTTGTGAATACCGGCGACGACACGGTTTTCCACGGGCTGCACATCTCCCCCGACATCGACACCGTCGTCTACACAACTAGCGGGGCCATCGACACCGAGCGGGGTTGGGGCCTGGGCGGCGAATCGTGGACGGCCATGGAAGCCCTTGCCCGGTACGCCCCGTTTGGAGCACCCGATTGGTTCAACCTCGGAGACCGCGACCTAGCAACCCATCTTTGGCGGACGGGCCAGCTACGGGCCGGTCGCTCCCTCACCGAAATCACTGCCGACCTAGCTTTGGCCTGGGGTCTTGGCATCACCGTGCTTCCCATGACCAATGATCCCGTGGCCACCTTTGTGCAGACGACTGAGCACGGCGAGCTGCCCTTCCAGGAGTATTTCGTGAAGCACCGTCATGGGGTTGCGGTTTCTTCAGTTCGTTTCGCCGGGATCGAATCGTGCACCCCGGGGCCCAACGTGTTGAGCACCATTGCCTCAGCCGACCGCATCGTTATTGCGCCTTCAAACCCAATAGTTTCCATAGGTCCCGTCCTCGACGTCCCCGGGATTCGCGAGGCCCTCATCGCCCGCCGATCAGACGTTGTGGCTATCTCGCCCATAATCGCCGGCGCCGCCCTCAAGGGCCCCGCCGACCGACTGCTCACCGAGCTAGGCCACGAATCCACAGCCCTCGGCATCGCCCGCCTGTACGCCCCCTTCACTGGCACGTTGGTAATCGACACCCTCGACGCCGGGCTTGCCCCCGCAATCGAAGCCCTCGGCCTGCGCTGCATCGTGGCCGACACCATCATGAGCCAACCCGGCGTCTCCGCATCCCTAGCCGCCGCCACCCTCGCCCCGCTCTAGTGGTGTGTCGCCGATAGAGCTAAGACGCCTTGCGGCCAGCTTTGCCCATGGCTGCGTCCTCGTCGTCCTGGTTGGGTAAAGCAGGCAGTTCCTCGGAGCGTCGTTGCCCTCGACAAACCGTGACTCGCAATCCGTCTCACTCAATTCAGCGACAC
>JAYTWN010000001.1:0-6271 GCA_043743435.1 Acidimicrobiia bacterium | reverse complement strand
GGAACTCTTGCGGCCACCACCGTTCCGGGAGATGCCACACCCAATGCTACGAAGGCTGGCGCTGGCGCGGGGACCGATACTGCCCCCGCCGCGACCAAGGCCGAATCTGCACCTGAGGGCACCAAAGCTGTCGCTGAAACGGTCCCAGCTCCCCTTGCAACCGTTCCCCCTACGAAGGCACCCATAACCCCTACGACCCTCCCAGCTGCAGTCGGTGGAGGCGCCGCTGATGGTGGCGGTGGCAAAACCTCGACAGGCAAAACCTCGACGGGCAAGACCCCAGTCGGGGGAGCCAACGACACGAGAGACACCGCAGCAGGTTCAGGAGCCGGTACTTCCGGGACCAAAGGTGCGACGGGTTCCAAGGGCACTCCTGTGGGTGGCGCAAAGACCGGTTTCGGTGGCATGAGCGATACCTCAAGTGCCATGTCAGTACTTGCGCTGGCTGCTGCATTTGCCGCAGTGCTGCTCTGCGGTGTTCGTCGCCGAAACGCACGGGCATAACTAAAACACCCGACAGAAACGCTGGCGGAATAGCCTGTCAGCGACGGTCCGGGTTCCCGATCCGGCTTGCCGGTCGGAAGTGAACCCTCTGGTGGGACTCGAAGCGAAGCGGAGATGGGGCCCGCCAGTTCAAAATATGGTTCCCGATCCGGCTTGCCGGTCGGAAGTGAACCCTCTGGTGGGACTCAAAGCGAAGCGGAGATGGGGCCCGCCAATTCAGAATATGGTTCAGCGCCAAGGTACATTTCGCCTGTTCGCGGCGAGCGTCGCGCCCTGGATAACCCCTTAACAACTGCGTCAAACAGCCCTCTTGTGAGCCCTACGTTCACTACAATGTGAGAGCCATGACCCGCTACGTCCCAAAGCATCGTAAAAGGCGCAAGCTCCGGGATCATTCCCGTGCGGGGGCGCTGGGTGCCTTTGTTATGGCTTCGATTGTTTCGTTGTCTGGCTCTTTCGGGTTTGTCCCCAGCGCCATTGCTGACACGGACAACCCTTTTGCCGCCGCTCCTCCTGCATCAACCGACCGCCAAGACGGGTTGGAAGCAGCTGCAATCGGCTCGAGAGTCGGTGAGGGCACTTCGCTGGGCTCGTCATCATCGTTGTTGGTTGACCGCATCGATCCAGCCATCGAACCGAGCACCGCAAAGCAACCCGCCTACGTTTCGATCAAGTCAATTGGGGCTTCGAGCGAGATCGTTGCCTTAGGCCTAGAGCCTGATGGTTCCCTTGAGGTACCGGTGGATTTTAACGTTATTGGCTGGTTCACCGGTTCGGTGGAGCCTGGAGAGCCGGGAGCCGCGGTGTTTGCTGGGCACGCGGCGAGCCATAACGGTCCTGGAATCTTTAAGAACCTCGAGAAGCTCAAACCCGATGATCATGTGCGCGTCGCCCGCAACGATGGCGCACTGCTGAGCTTTGCCGTCACCCGCATCGATACGTTCCCAAAGGACTACTTTCCTACTGAGCAGGTCTATGGTCCAACGTCGGCACGGGAGCTTCGTCTTATTACCTGCGGTGGCAAGTTCGATACCGAGCTTGGCTCGTACACCTCCAACGTGGTGGTCTACGCCACGCTGATCCCCACCGCCGACGGATCCCGCAACTGATAAAGAGAGCGTTCCGCAGGAGTTGCCCGGAACCTAAGTCGGGAATCCGGTGGTTTGGGTGGAAAAATGCCGGTTGCAGGCACTCGGAATCCCACACAATATGTACACGTAGCGATAGTTTAGCGCGACGCCTCAATGGCAAAGACCGGCGTTCCCTCGACGGAAGAAGACGCGGCGCCCAATGGGTTCAGCGGTGTTCGGTGGCCGACCGGCAGCAGTGTCGGCACCTAAGCGTAAATTTATGCGGCGCGGTTTTTCGCTCGGTGGCGAAGAATTTCAATAACCATCGGGAGCACGGAAACGCCCACGATAACGATGGCCAGGATGTCGATTCGTTCTTCCATCCAAGGAAACTTCTTGCCGAGTGCGGCGCCAAGCAACGTGACCCCGATACCCCAAAGGGCTCCTCCAACCACGTTGTACAAGGCAAAGACACGCCACTTCATCTCGCCGACACCGGCAAGAACTGGCGTGAAGGTGCGGACGATGGGGACAAAGCGAGCCATCACGATCGTCTTGGCGCCGTGCTTGTCAAAAAATTCTTGTGCTTTGATTACGTGTTTTGGTGAGAACAGTTTTGATTTCGATCGGTTAAATAACTCGGGCCCGATGCGTTTGCCGATTTGGTAGCCCACCTGGTCACCAAGAACTGCGGCAGTGAATGCCAGTCCACACATCAGCCAGAGGGGTTGTCGAATGACCTTTGTGGCAGTAAGGAGCCCTGCAGTGAAGAGCAGTGAATCACCAGGAAGGAAGAACCCCACTAACAAACCCGATTCCGCGAAGACGATTAAGAACAGACCAATTGGTCCGAAGTCCGTCAGCAGTTTTCGGGGATCGAGGCCAAGAACGGCAAGCGTACGCATCTGGCCAATCCTACCGGTGCCTTCTTCAAAGTTGGCAGATGCACCCGGCCAAGCTGTTCGAGTGACCGTTCAATGAGAAAAGGCCCCGAGCTGTTGAGCTCCGGGCCTTTGTCGATTTCGCTAACAGCCCGGGTAACGGGCGAAAGCTCTCTTGGAAAAGCCCAGGTTAGATGAGGGACTTTTGCTTGGCGGTGCGAACGATCGAGCCAATCAGTACAAGCAGCGCAGCACCGGCTATGGCGAGGCGGGTGCCGGTCTTGTCCTGGGTGGTGATGATGGCGGGAAGCACCAGCAGCGATACCAAGTTCATGACCTTGATCAACGGGTTGAGGGCTGGGCCTGCGGTGTCCTTGAACGGGTCACCAACGGTGTCACCAATAACAGCAGCCTTGTGAGCCTCTGAACCTTTCCCACCTTCGTTGCCGTCTTCGATGTACTTCTTGGCGTTGTCCCATGCTCCACCAGCATTGGAAAGGTAATTAGCCATGAGCTGACCGGTGAGGATTACCGCGGCGGAGAAGGCACCGAGTGGGGCGAAGCCCAAGCCGAAGCCCACAACGATCGGTGTCAACACGGCCAGCAGAGCCGGGGTGGTGAGTTCACGCAGTGAGGCGGTGGTGCAGATGTCGATTACGGCGGAGGAATCTGGTTCCTTGGTTCCGGCCATGATTTTTCCGTCGGCGAATTGCTTACGAACTTCTTCTACAACCACGCCAGCGGTACGTGAAACGGCACGGATAGCGAGTGAGGAGAACAGGAACGGTACAGCGCCACCGATGAGCAGGCCGATGAAGACCTTGGGATCGGCCACGTTGATGGGGAGAAGGTCAAACACGCCACGGGCGGTCTTCTCGGCTGCTTCAACTTTGAGCTTCAGCTCCTCCGGCGAAAGCTTTGAGAGCACACCCGCTCCACCCTTTACGGCACCTTCGATGAAGGACGCGAAAATGGCGACGGCGCCTATAACTGCGGATCCGATGGCGAAGCCCTTGGTTACGGCCTTGGTGGTGTTGCCAACGGCGTCGAGGGAAACCATGATGCGCTCGGCATCTCCATGAAATTCTCCGGACATTTCGGCGATACCAGCAGCGTTATCCGACACGGGGCCGAAGGTGTCTTCGGCAACGATTACGCCAGTAGTGGCCAACATACCCATACCGCAAAGGGCTACGAGGTAGAAGCTCACTTGCAGGTTGCCGCCGCCAAGGGTGAGGGCAGTTCCGATGGCCAAAGCGATAGCCAGAACGGCGTAAACGGAAGATTCAAGGCCCGATGCGGTTCCTGAAAGCACAACGGTTGCTGGGCCGGTTCGGGCCGAGGTAGCGATGTCCTTAACCGGCTGGTGGTGGGTGGCGGTGTAGTACTCAGTGAGGCGGGAAACAACCTGAGCAAGGACCAAGCCAACAACTACGGCGAGCCAGCAACGAAGACCGATGTTGCTCAATGTTTCCGTTGCGACCCCGTCGACCGTGCGGGTGCCTTTTGTGTTGCCGACGTAACCGAAGGCCAGTGCGCCTACGCCTACAACGGTAAGCAGTCCAGCGACAAGGAAGCCGCGGTTGATGGGCTTGAGTGCATCGGTTTCATCGTCTTTGGCCTTTACGGCGAACAGACCGGCAATGGAGGCAACAACACCTACGGCACGGGCGGCCAACGGGAAGATCAGGCCAAGTGCCCACTTCTTTGGATCGTCGGGGTAGACGGCTTTGAATGCGGCCACGCCAAGGATGATGGACGCTACGAGGGTTACTTCGTAAGACTCGAACAAGTCGGCGGCCATCCCGGCGCAGTCACCTACGTTGTCGCCCACGTTGTCGGCGATGGTTGCGGGGTTGCGAGGGTCATCTTCGGGGATGCCAGCTTCAACTTTGCCTACAAGATCTGCGCCAACGTCGGCGGCCTTGGTGAAGATGCCGCCGCCCACGCGAAGGAACAGGGCGAGCAGCGAGCCACCGAAGCCGAAACCTACGAGGATGACGGAGCTTGAGTTCTGGAACACCCAGATGATCAGTGTGGCGCCAAGAAGACCCAGACCAACGGTGAACATGCCAGCAACGCCACCGGTTTTGAACGCGGCGTCGAGTGCTTTTGGCATCGGGCGGTCCTTTTCCAGGGCAGCGGCAGCGGTACGTACGTTGCCTTTGGTGGCGAGCGACATACCGATGTAACCAGTTGCGCCCGAAGCCAAGCAGCCGAGAAGGAAAGCGACGGTACGGGCCAGGCCCGCGGTTACGAAACCGAGAGCTACCGAGCCGTCGGGGCGCTTAATGGCCGATGAGGTGGCAAACACCACGAAGGCCAAGGGCACAACGATCAACGCAATCGTTTTGAACTGCCGACGTAGGTAAGCAATTGCGCCATCATGAATCTGTTTGGCAATGGCCTGCATCTTTGGGGTACCGGTATCCATGGCGAGAACTTCTTTTTGAAGCCATAGACCAACCAAAATTGCGATAACGGCCGAGATGCCAGACAGAAGGAGAACGAGTTTTTCGCCACCCCCGAGGGTGAACTGTTGGTACCCCCCTTCGGCAGCGAGGATTGCGAGATTCATGCTGGTATGTCCTTTCGTTTGTCTGCTGCCGGTCGAGACTTCCCCGGCTTCGTTGTTTTCGTTTGTGACGATCTTGTTGAAGTCGTTGCTTTTGTTGCGTTTGTTGCATTGGATGAAGTTGTTGCTCTTGTTGCGTGTTGCGATGGTTCGGCGCCCGGAAATTCGATGCTTGATTCAGCATCAGGCACAAGAGACACGACGCGTTCGGTGTTGCGTGCGTCGACGGGTTCGATTTCCGCTCGGCCTGGGTTAGCGGCAGCCAGATGGCGGGATTTCACGAAGATTTTTTCGGCCAGTCGTTCGCCAACGGTGGTTTCGCTGCCTTCGACTCGGACCAAAATTGGGCCGTCGAAGGGTTGTTTGGAGATAACTTCGATGTGGGCCCCGGGGCGGATCCCAAGGGTTTCGAGGAAGTCAACGATTTCTTGATCGGTGGAACCAGAGAGGGCTACCACGCCGGTGTCGCCTGGTACCAGCTCATCGAGCGATGGCATTTGCAGGATGCGGTCGGTGGCGGAATCGGGGATGGGAAAGCCGTGTGGGCAGGTGGCGGGTCGACCGAGTTTTTCGAAGAGCCGGTCTTCGATTTCTTGGGGCAGTTCGTGTTCGAAGGCTCCGGCGAGGCGATCGGCTTCGTTCCAGGCGTAGCCGAGCATGTCCGAGAGGAACCGTTCCACAATACGGTGCCGGCGGATTGCGCTGACTGCTGCTTGACGTCCAGCTTTGGTGACTTCCACGCCTTTGTAGGGTCGGTGGTCTACCATTCCCCGCTCTGCCAGGCGTTTTACTGTAGCGGTCACGGTGCCCGGTGAGATTCCGAGGTGTTCCGCGAGTGCGCCGGTGTGCGCGTCGGAGCCGCCCTTGGTGAGGCGGTACACGGCTTTGAGCATTTCCCGCTCAGACTTTGACAGTTGCGAATCCATGATGTTGATCCGCAAAACATAGTTTTTGTGGGACCAAAATTCAAACCGCAGTGGATAAAACTTTGAGTTTTGCTCAGCAAACTTTTTGTTTTGTCGACCAAATTTGAAATTTCGAAGAGCTCAAAACTGCATCAGGAACGGGCACGACATCTAGGGCTAGTGGTGTGTCGCCGATATAGCCAAAACGCCTTGCGGCCAGCTTTGCCGATGGCTGCCTCCTCGTCGTCCTGGTTGGGTAAAGCAGGCAGTTCCTCGGAGCGTCGTTGCCCTCGACAAACCGTGACTCGCAATCCGTCTCACTCAATTCAGCGACAC